>NZ_JBXASU010000099.1:0-25489 GCF_058809705.1 Cupriavidus sp. MPR-AND1C
GGTTGACTGACCTGCCCGGCCGTCATGGCGATGTCATGATTGTACTGGCTGAGGCAACGCCTGGCCGGATTCGGCTGATTCAGCACGAACCACCGTAAAGGGCGAAGAAATCGTAGTGGGCAGCCCATGGCGGGCACCGCAGGGCTCGCCATGGGTCGCGCAGCAGATTTATCGTCCGTTACCGTTTGATGGCACGGTAGCCGATGTCGGTACGGTACTGCATGCCGTCGAAGTGGATCTTCTCGGCCGCGCCATAAGCCGCGCGCTGCGCCGCCTTGACGGTATCGGCCAGCCCGACCACGCACAATACGCGGCCGCCCGTGGTCAGCAGCGTGCCGCCGTTGAGCGTGGTGCCGGCGTGGAAGGTCACGCTGTCGTCGGTCTCGGCCGGGATGCCGGTAATGGCATCGCCCTTGCGCGGCGCATCGGGATAGCCAAAGGCGGCCATCACCACGCCCAGCGCGGTGCGGCGGTCCCAGTCCAGTTCGATCTCGTCGAGCTTGCCGTTGACGGCGTGCTCCATCACATCGACCAGATCGGTCTTCAGGCGCGCCAGGATCGGCTGGGTTTCCGGGTCGCCCATGCGGCAGTTGAACTCCAGCGTCTTCAGGTTGCTTTCGCTGTCGATCATCAGGCCGGCATAGAGGAATCCGGTGTACGTGATGCCGTCTTTTTCCATGCCACGCACGGTCGGCATGATGATCTCGCGCAGCGCGCGGGCATGCAGCGCGGGCGTGACCACCGGGGCCGGCGAGTACGCGCCCATGCCGCCGGTATTGGGGCCGGCGTCGTGATCGAGCAGGCGCTTGTGGTCCTGGCTGGTGGCGAGTGCCAGGACGTTCTTGCCGTCTACCAGCACGATGAAGCTGGCTTCCTCGCCCTCGAGGAATTCCTCGATCACCACGCGTGCGCCGGCGTCGCCGAGGCGATTGTCGGCCAGCATCATGTCGACCGCGGCGTGCGCTTCTTCCAGCGTGGCGGCAACCACCACGCCCTTGCCGGCGGCCAGGCCGTCGGCCTTGATCACGATCGGCGCGCCTTGCGCATCGATATACGCGTGCGCGGCGGCGGCGTCGTTGAAGGTCTGGTAGGCGGCGGTCGGGATGCCGTGGCGCTGCATGAAGGCCTTGGCGAAATCCTTGGAGGATTCCAGTTGGGCCGCCGCCTGCGTCGGGCCGAAGATGCGCAGGCCCTTGGCACGGAAGATATCGACGATGCCGGCCGCCAGCGGCGCTTCGGGGCCGACCACCGTGAAGCTCACGCCTTCGCGCTCGGCGAAGGCGGCGAGCACTTCCGGATCGGTCAGGGGCACGTTCTGCAGCCGCTTGTCGAGCGCGGTGCCGCCGTTGCCCGGCGCCACGTACACCACCTGCACCTTGGGCGACTGGGCCAATTTCCAGGCCATCGCGTGTTCACGACCACCCGAGCCGACAACCAATACTTTCATGATCTACTGCCAGAAAAAATGACGCATGCGAAATGCGAAAAGCGGCAGCCATGGCTCATCGAACCGCGCTGCCGCCGTGAGGCGAGGTCTTGTCCGATCCCCGCCTTACTCCTCGATCACCGCGTTGGTGAAGACTTCCTGCACGTCGTCCAGGTTTTCCAGGGCGTCGAGCAGCTTTTGCATCTTGATGGCATCGTCGCCGGCGAAGCTGACTTCGTTCTGGGGCTTCATCGTGACGTCGGCCATCTCGGCCTTGAAGCCCGCGGCTTCCAGTGCGGCCTTGACCGTGCCGAAGTCATTAGGCGGGCACAGCACTTCGATCGAGCCGTCGTCGTTGGTGACCACGTCGTCGGCGCCGGCTTCCAGCGCGGCTTCCATCAGCTTGTCCTCGGGCGTGCCGGGAGCAAACAGGAACTGGCCGCAATGGGTGAACATGAATGCCACGGAGCCTTCCGCGCCCATGTTGCCGCCGTTCTTGGAGAAGGCATGACGCACTTCGGCGACGGTACGGGTACGGTTGTCGGTCAGGCAGTCGACGATGATCGCCGCGCCGGCAAGGCCGTAGCCCTCGTAGCGGATTTCTTCATAGTTGGCGCCTTCCAGGCCACCCACGCCGCGCTGGATGGCGCGCTGGATATTGTCCTTGGGCATGTTCGCATCCATTGCCTTGTCCATGGACAGGCGCAGGCGCGGGTTGGAGTCGGGATCAGCGCCGCCGAGCTTCGCGGCGACGGTGATTTCCTTGATCAGGCGGGTCCAGACCTTGCCGCGCCTGGAGTCAGCCGCGGCCTTCTTGTGTTTGATATTGGCCCATTTTGAGTGACCGGCCATGATTCTCTCCGAAGCGGAAAATGTTTGACGCGCGCGCCTTGGCTTTGCGCGCCGGCTGTGCCGGGCGGGCAACGGGTGCTCGCTGGCGGCGCGCCGGGTGGTTTATGTGTCTGTGAGCCGGCCTTGGGGGCTGGCATAATCAGCCAAGCATTTTATCACGCGGCCCCGCCGCCGCCGGCCTCCCGATCACGGGCGCCGCCGGGAAGGGCGGGGGCGGTCGCGGCGAAAGCGCCGCGCGGCTTGCCAACCAGAGAGACCATGGCCGAACCCATCATCATCGCCAAGAACGCCGAGCTGGAACTTGCCCTGCTGCCCGAGATGGGCAACCGGCACGGCTTGATCACCGGCGCCACCGGCACCGGCAAGACCGTGACCCTGCAAAGCCTGGCCCAGGGCTTCTCCCGGCTGGGCGTGCCGGTCTTCATGGCTGATGTCAAAGGTGACCTGACCGGCATTTCCCAGCCGGGCAAGCTCTCCGACAAACTCAAGGCACGCCTGGCCGAGCTCGGCCTGCCCGAGCCGGTGTGGGGCGCCTGCCCCACCACCCTGTGGGATGTGTTCGGGCAAAAGGGCCATCCCGTGCGCGCCACGGTCTCCCACATGGGGCCGCTGCTGCTGTCGCGCATGCTGGAACTCAACGACACCCAGCAGGGCGTGCTCAACCTGGTCTTCCGCATCGCTGACGCCAACGGGCTGCTGCTGCTCGACGCCAAGGACCTGCGCGCCATGCTGCAGTATGTGGGCGATAACGCCGGGCAGTTCACCACCGAATACGGCAACATCTCCGCGGCCTCGATCGGGGCCATCCAGCGCGGGCTGATGGCGCTGGAGTCGCAAGGCGCCGACGTGTTCTTCGGCGAGCCCATGCTCAACCTGGACGACTTCATCCAGACCGAGAACGGGCAGGGCGTGGTGAACATCCTGGCCGCCGACAAGCTGCTGAATTCGCCCCAGCTCTACGCCACTTTCCTGCTCTGGCTGTTGTCGGAGCTGTTCGAGAAACTGCCCGAGGCGGGCGATCTTGACAAGCCCAAGCTGGTGTTCTTTTTCGACGAGGCGCACCTGCTGTTCAACGATGCGCCCAAGGCACTGCTCGACAAGATCGAGCAGGTGGTGCGGCTGATCCGCTCCAAGGGCGTTGGCGTGTATTTCGTCACGCAGAATCCTGTCGACATCCCCGATACCGTGCTGGGCCAGCTTGGCAACCGCGTGCAGCACGCGCTGCGCGCCTTCACGCCGCGTGACCAGAAGGCCGTCAAGGTGGCGGCTACCACCATGCGGGCCAAGCCGGGGCTGGATCTGGAAAAAGCCATCGGGGAGCTCGGCGTGGGCGAGGCGCTGGTGTCGTTGCTGGACGCCAAGGGCATCCCCGGCATGACGGAGCGCGCCTGGGTGCTGGCGCCTGGCAGCCGGATCGGCCCGATCACCGACGACGAGCGCAAACAGTTGCTGGCGAACTCGCTGGTGGCCGGCACCTATGAGCAGACCATCGATCGCGAGTCGGCCTACGAGAAGCTCAAGGGCCGTGCCGCCGTGCCCGCGGCTGCTCCCGCTGCTGGCGGCGGCGCACCCGCGCCCGTGCCCACGGCCGGCCAGCCCGAAGCCCCGCCCGCACAGGGCGGCGGCTGGCTGGAACAGGCGGGCGAGATCTTCGGCGGGCTGACCAAGGGCACGGGCAAGACCGGGCGCGGCGATTCCATCCTGGAGTCGATGGCCAAGTCGGCCGCGCGCACGGTAGGCTCGCAGGTCGGGCGCGAGCTGATTCGCGGCGTGCTGGGCAGCTTGCTGGGCTCGGGCAAGAAGAAGTAGGGTAGGGGGGCACCCCTAGGCCGCTCCGGTGTGCCACGCCCGGCGAGATCGGTGGGCGCGGCGCATAGCCATGGCGTGGTATCGGCCAGCCGGTCCGTCGGCGATCACGCCAGCGCGCGGGGCTTGCCTCTTAGCGGCGTTGCGCCGCTGCCTCGTCCTCCCGCATCTTGCGCAGGAACAGCCGGGTGAAGAACCAGCCCATGCCGATGATGAAGGCAATGACGGCCAGGCTCATCAGCCCGGTGGGGGTCGAAAACAGGATCTTCAAGGCTGCCATGTGGGTCTCCCAAGTCAGGTGAGGCACACCGTCCGGTATGCCGCTGCCGATAGTCTAGGGAGAGCAGTGGCCAGGGAGATTGAGGCCGGTCAAGCCGGGCGCAGACAGCGTTCGTATCGGGCCCGGATCCTGGGATTGGCCTCGGGGCGGGCAGTAAAACTCAGTTTTTGGTGCCGAACAGCCGGTCGCCCGCATCGCCCAGGCCGGGGATGATGTAGGCGTGCTCGTCCAGGTGGCTGTCCAGGGAGGCGACGAACAGTTTCACGCCGGGATGTGCCTTCTGGAATACTTCGACGCCTTCCGGCGCAGCTACCAGCGCCACGAACGTAATCGCATCGTCCTTGACACCGCGGCGCTTGAGCACATCCACCGCATGCGCGGCGGAGTAGCCGGTGGCGACCATCGGGTCGCACAGGATAAAGCTGCGGTCTTCCACGTCGGGCAGGCGCACCAGGTATTCCACCGGGCGGTGCTGGTCGTCGCGGTAGACGCCGATATGGCCGATGCGGGCCGAGGGAATCAGCTCGACCAGGCCGTCGCTCATGCCCACGCCGGCGCGCAGCACCGGCACGATGGTGAGTTTCTTGCCGGCGATCACCGGTGCGTCCAGCTCCACCAAGGGCGTCTCGATGCGGCGCGTGGTCAGCGGCAGGTCGCGCGTGATTTCATAGCCCATCAGCAGCGTGATCTCCCGCAGCAGCTCGCGGAACGTGCGCGTGGAGGTGTCCTTGTCGCGCATATGGGAGAGCTTGTGCTGGATCAGCGGGTGATCGAGGATGTACAGCTTGGGGAAACGCGGATCTTGCTTCATGGCGGGTAGGCGGCAGGAGTGGGCGCGAGGGCCCGTTGCAGCCGGATTGTAATGGATGCGCAGCCGCGCGCCCCCGGCGATCCTCCCGCCGCAAGCGCGCAGCCCCGGCTGCGCTCAATCCACCGAGATGCTGGCGCTCTTGGCGACCTTGCCGAATTTCTCGTACTCGGACAGCGTCAGCGACTGCAGGTCAGCCGCGCTCGAGCCCTTGGGGTTGAAGCCTGCCTGCCCGAGTTTGTCCTTTACGTCCGCATTGCCCAGCGCCGCGACGAAGGCGGCATTGAGTGCCTGCACCACCGGCGCGGGCAGCCCGGCCGGGCCGTATACGCCGAACCACGGCTCGACGGCGTAGCCCGCCAGGCCGGCCTCGGCCAGCGTCGGCACGTTCGGCAGCGCCGGCGAGCGGCTCTTGCCGGCCACCGCCAGCGCGCGCAGCTTGCCGCCCTGGATGTGCGGCAGCGAGGCGGGCAGGTTGTCGAACATCACCTGCAAGTGGCCGCCCAGCATGTCGTTGATAGCCGGGCTGCTGCCCTTGTATGGCACATGGGTCAGGCCCGTTTGCGTCATCTGCGAGAACATCGCGCCCGCCAAGTGCATGGACGTGCCGGTGCCCGCGGTGGCGTAGGTCAGGCCGGGATGGGCCTTGGCGTAGCTGACCAGCTCGGCCACGTTCTTCACCGGCAGGCTGTTGCTGACTTCCAGCACGATGGTCGAGGTGCCAAGCAGGCTGACCGCGGTGAAATCCTTGCGCGGGTCGAACGGCACGTGCTTGTAGATATGCGGGTTCAACGCATTGGTCGAGATGGCGCCGAAGCCGATGGTGTAGCCGTCCGGCGCGGCCTTGGCGACCGCCTCCATGCCGATATTGCCGCCAGCGCCGGGGCGGTTCTCGACCACCACGGGCTGGCCAAGTTTCTCCGCGACCTTCTGGCCGACCGTGCGCGCCACGAGGTCGGTGGTGCCGCCTGCGGCGTAAGGCACGATGAAGCGGATTGGCTTGACGGGGTAATCGGCCGCGCTGGCGGCCGAGGGCAGCCAGCCGCTTGCGAGCACGGCAATCGCGGCGGCGATCAGCAGCGGGCGGGTAGCGGTCTGCTTTTCGACTGGAACGGGAATGCGCGAGGAAAGATTAGCGAGGGGTGCTGCCGTCATGAATGCTCCTGGTTTTTCTTATGCGGCGCGCGTTTGACGCGCCGACCGGCGAGCTTACGGCAGTTTCAGGCTGGCTGCCAGGGTTGCCAGTCAGGCAGGCTGGCTGGCCAGGCAACGGCATGGCGGCTAGATATTCTGCCCGCGCTGCGCCCCCGGCAGCGCCGGGCGCCCGAGCAGGCCGCGCACGCGCTGGGTATTGCGCTCGAACACCCAGTAGACCGCAAAGGCATAGGCATAGCAGCCCAGCAGGATCAGCGTGGCCAGGCCCAGGCTGCCGGCGCTGACAGGCAGGCGGACCTTGACCAGGGCCGCGGCGACGAACAGGGCCAGCGGGAAATGCGTCAGGTAGAGCGAGTACGAGAACCCGGAAGCCAACGTCGCCAGGCGCGACAAGCCAGCATGGCCGATGCGGATGCGGGTCGACAGCACGGCCAGCAACAGCACGAAGAAGCCCAGCGCGACAGCGGCATCGGCGTACGGCTTGTGCTTGGTCAGTGCAATGGCGGCCAGGAACACCAGCAGCGCCGGCAGCACCAGCCACTTGCGCCGCGCGATCGTTGCGATCTGCGTCAGCCGCGCTTCCAGGGCTTGCGCCAGCACGCCCAGCAGCCAGAACGAGAAGCCTTCGACCAGGCCGTGGAACAGGCTCATCGTGACCAGCGCCGCCACTGCGCACAGCAACACCTGCGGCGTGCGGCGCAGGTGCCAGGCGCCGTATAGCGCAGGGAACCAGAGGTAGTACCAGAATTCGTTGGCCAGGCTCCACAACGGCCCGTTGGAGCCATAGGTCTGGCAGGCAAGGGTTTGCAGGAACGCCGCGTTGCAAAACAATGCCGCGGCGCCGAGGTTATGCGAGATATCGATCTGCTGGGCCGCGTTGCCCTCGGTGCCCTGGTAGAACGGCCCCCACGCCAGGTGGATCCCGGCACTGTCCCAGAACAGCCCGAGCAGCAGCGCGGGCAGCAGCACGATCCATAGCCGTGTCATGCGGTCGGCCAGATAACTGCGCCAGGACCAGTCGCCACGCGTCATCTTGCGGCGCACGGTGCCGCCCACCAGGTAGCCCGAGAGCAGGAAGAACACGATCACGCATTCGTGGCCGACGCTGCATAGCGCATAGAACAACTGCAGCGCCACGCCGGCCGCGCCGCCATGCGGCCCGCTCGCCGCATAGTCGACGATGACCAGCGCCCGGACATGGCCAAGGCAGACCAGGCCCGCGGCCAGCGCGCGGATCAGGTCCAGTACATCGTATTGCTTGCTTCGGTCCGTGCCATCCACGACCAGTCTCCCCGTTCCGGCTCGCCAGGGCTGCGGTTGGCACAAGGCGGCACGCAGCGCGGGACTCTCCTTGGCAGAGCTTAGCCGGGCGGCTACGGCGTGAAGGTGCGCCGTCCCACATAGCGAAAGCCGAGGCACCGGAAGGAGGCGGCGCCACGCAGGCACCGCGGCCATCGGCACGACACATGCCACGGTATGGAAGATGTAGCCGGCGCGGTAGGCTGCTGCTTGCTGCCGCGGCTGGCGGCGTTGCAGGATGGTTCCTCAAAGGGAGGGTTGGGGCACGCCGCCCAACACCTGCGCGCAGCACAATGTGCCCCGGATGCAATTGCCTCTTTTCGAATACAATGGCTCGCGTCCCTGGCGGGCCGCCCGCGTCCAGCGGCGCGCGGCCCCACTATCCGGCTTCTCTCTTGTCTGCATCCCAACTTTCCCGCACCGTGCCTGCCGCCGAGCCGGCAGCGCAGCGCGCCGGCCTGGCCGTGGCTGCCGTCGGCGCCATCCTTTTTTCCGGCAAGGCGATCGTCGCCAAGCTGATGTACCGTTACCAGGTCGATGCGGTCATGGTCATCAGCCTGCGCATGCTGTTTGCCGTGCCGTTGTTCATGGCGATCGGCTGGTGGCAGTCGCGGCGCCTGCCGGCGCTGTCCTGGGCCGATCGCGGCCGCATCGTGTTCCTCGGCATCATCGGCTACTACCTGTCCAGCTTCCTCGACTTCCTCGGCTTGCAATACATCACGGCCGGGCTCGAGCGGCTGATCCTGTTCCTCACGCCGTCCTTCGTGCTGCTGGCCAGCGCCGTGCTGTTCAAGCGGCGCATCAGCTTGCGGCAGTGGCTTTCCCTGGCGCTGGCCTATATAGGCATCGTGCTGGTTTTCGCGCATGATCTCGACGTGAGCGGCGCCCAGGTGTGGCTTGGCGCCGCGCTGGTGCTCGGCAGCGCACTGACCTACGGCATCTACCTGATCGCGTCAGGCGAATTGGTGCAGCGCATCGGTTCGCTGCGGCTGGTGGCCTATGCGATGTGCGTTTCCACCGCGTGCTGCGTGGTGCAATATCTGGTGCTGCGCCGCCCGCTGGCGGAGCTGCTGCAGCCGGCCCCCGTGATGTGGCTTTCGCTAGTCAATTCCGTCTTCTGCACGGTGCTGCCGGTGTCGCTGACGATGGTGGCGGTGGCGCGCATCGGCGCGCCGATGGCGTCGCAGGCGGGTATGCTCGGACCGGTATCCACCCTGTTCCTGGGCTTCTGGCTGCTGGGCGAGCCGATCACCGGCGTGCAGCTCGCCGGCAGCGCGCTGGTGATGGGCGGGATATATTTGCTGTCGGCGCGCGGGGTGGCCAAGAGCGGGGCCGCGGGCAAGGCCCAGGCTGCTCGTCGCGGCGGCAATGCGATGGATACGCTGGATAACAAGCAGGCGGGTGGCCGCCTTGATGACACAAGGAGTCGATGAGATGGATCTAGGATTGCGCGGCAAGCATGCGCTGGTGTGTGGCGCCAGCAAGGGCCTCGGTTTTGCCTGCGCTGACGCGCTGGCTGCCGAAGGCGTGGATGTGGTGATCGTGGCGCGCGGCGCCGAGGCGCTGGAAAAAGCCGCGGCGGACCTGCGCGCGCGCCACGGCCGGCGCGTGATGGCGGTCGCCACCGACATCACCACCCCGGCGGGGCGAAAGCTGGCGCTGGAAGCCGTCGCCAAGCTGGGCGACCTGGACATCCTGGTCAACAATGCCGGCGGCCCGCCTCCGGGCAATTTCCGCGACTGGGACCGCGACGCCTGGCTGGCGGCGATCGACGCCAACATGCTGACCCCGATCGAGCTGATCAAGGCCACGGTGGACGGCATGATCGCGCGCAAATGGGGCCGCATCGTCAACATCACCAGCGGCGCCGTGAAGGCGCCGATCGATGTGCTCGGCCTGTCCAACGGCGCGCGCTCGGGCCTGACCGGCTTTGTCGCCGGCCTGGCGCGCGAAGTGGCGCAGCACGGCGTGACCGTGAACAACCTGCTGCCCGGCCCGTTCAATACGGATCGCCTCTACAAGACCATGGAAGGCGGCGCCAGGCAGGCCGGCCTGTCGATCGAGGAAGTCTCGAAGCGCCGCGCCGCGCAGAACCCGAGCCGCCGCTTTGGCGAGCCGGCCGAGTTTGGCGCCACCTGCGCCTTCCTGTGCAGCCGCCACGCCGCTTACATGACCGGGCAGAACGTGCTCCTCGACGGCGGCGCCTACCCCGGCACGTTCTAAGCGACTGCCGCGGGTGTTTTCCGGCCGGGCCGTGCGGGTCCGGCCTTTCTCTGATTGGCTAGGATGATGCCGATGACTCCCCCTCGTATTGCGCTGATTGCGCACGACCACAAGAAAGATGACATCGTGGCTTTTGCTGGCCGCCATCGCGATTTCCTGTCCCGTTGCGAACTGCTGGCCACCGGTACCACGGGCGGCCGCCTGAGCGACGAAATCGGCCTGACGGTGACGCGCATGCTCTCCGGCCCCTGGGGCGGCGACCTGCAGATCGGCGCGCAACTGGCCGAAGGCCGCGTGGGCGTGGTGATTTTCCTGCGCGACCCCATGACGCCGCAACCGCACGAGCCCGATATCAATGCCCTGGTGCGCGCCTGCGACGTGCACAACGTGCCCTGTGCCACCAATGTGGCCACCGCGGATCTGCTGATTGCGGAGCTGCGGCGGATGTACCCGGAGTAAGCCGCGTCGGGCTGATGCACTTCGGCATCAAGACGTACCAATACATACCAACACGCAGCAACTGGAAAAGGAGCGAGACATGAGCAAGGCCATCCGCATTTTCGAGACCGGCGGCCCGGAGGTGATGCAGTGGGTCGACGTCGAGGTGGGGGATCCCGGCCCCGGTGAGGTGCGCGTGCGGCACGAGGCGGTCGGCCTCAACTACATCGACGTGTATTTCCGCACCGGGCTGTACAAGCAGCCGCTGCCGGCTGGCCTCGGCATGGAAGGCGCCGGCGTGGTGGAGGCGGTTGGCGCGGGCGTGGGGCACCTGAGCGTGGGCGACCGTGTTGCTTATGCCGGCCGTCCCACTGGCGCCTATGCGCAGGTGCGGGTCATGCCGGCCGATATCGTGGTGCGCCTGCCGGACGCCATCTCGTTCGAGCAGGGCGCGGCGATGATGCTGCAGGGCCTGACCACGCAGTACCTGCTGCGCGACAGCTATCGCGTGCAGGCAGGAGACACCGTGCTGCTGCACGCCGCCGCGGGTGGCGTTGGCCTGATCGCCAGCCAATGGCTCAAGGCGCTGGGCGCCACCGTGATCGGTACCGCCGGCAGCGAGGAAAAAGCCGCGCTGGCGCGCGCGCATGGGTGCGACTACACCATCGTCTACACACGTGAATCCTTCGTCGACAAGGTCAAGGAAATCACCGGCGGCAAGGGCGTCGCCGCGGTCTACGACTCGGTTGGCAAGGATACCTTCAACGGCTCGCTGGATTGCCTGAAGCCGCGCGGCACCATGGTGGTGTTCGGCAATGCATCCGGCCCGGTGCCGCCGTTCGATCTGTCCGTGCTGGGCAACAAGGGTTCGCTGCGCATCACGCGGCCAACGCTGATGACCTATGTGGTCCATCGCGAATTGCTGGAGCCGATGGCGGCCGAGTTGTTCGAGATGGTGACCAGCGGCCGGGTGAAGATTGAAGTCCGCCAACGCTACGCGCTGGCGGATGTGGCGCAGGCGCATCGCGACCTGGAAGGCCGCAAGACCACTGGCACGACCGTGCTGCTGCCCTGAAGCGCAAGCCTGGTGCGAACCGCCGGCCCGTTTAGCGGGCTCGCACCGTCTGGGCGCCGGCGCGCGCCTCGGCCTGCCGCAACACGTGCGCGGGCAGGCGCCTGAGGATGAAGTGCACCGCCAGCGGGATCAGCACCACATCGTCCATCAGGCCAAGGCCGGGGATGAAGTCGGGAATCAGGTCAATGGGCGAAATGGCATACAGCACCAGGCCTAGCGCGGCCGGCTTCAACCAGCGTGGGGCGTCGGGATGGCGAAGCGCGTACCACAGCAGGCGGCCGTCGCGGCGCACCAGGGTCCACAGTGCCGAGAATCGTTTCCACATGAGGGGCCTCCTTCACTTTCCACAAATGCCAAGCGGCGCGGGCGATGGCGCCACTCGCAGATAGCTTGGGCCAATCTTCGGCGCTTCAAGTTCCGCGGGGCGTTCAGGTGGGGGAGGGGTGACCCGAAGGACATCCGGTGACGGACGTGCAGGGCAGGTGGCGGGGCGCGAGAAGCACCACGCCATCGTGCCGGCAGCGCTGCGAGCGCAGGCTGCCGGCAACCGCTAAACCGGCGCTGGTGATCAGCCCGGGATCTTGCCTTCCACGCCTTCGACGTAGAACTTGACGCCGTGCAGGAAGCCGTCGTCGGCTGCCTGGTCCTTGGCCAGCTGTTCCTTGCCGGTGTTGTCCTTGAGCGGACCCTTCCAGATCGGAGCCGAGCCGTCGGCGATGCCCTTCTTGCGCTCTTCCACCAGTGCCTTCACGTCATCCGGCACCACGGCGTTGAAGCCCTTCAGGTCGATCATGCCTTCCTTGACGCCCCACCACGTGGTGCCGTTCTTCCACTGGTTAGCCAGCACGTCGCCGACCACCTTGTTGTAGTAGACGCCCCACGAGATCACCGAGGCGGCCAGGTGGGCCTTCTCGCCGAACTTGCTCATGTCGCTGTCCCAGCCGAATGCGTACACGCCCTTTTCCTGTGCGGTCTGCACGACGGCGGCGGAGTCGGTGTTCTGCATCAGCATGTCCACGCCCTGGCCGATCAGCGTGGTAGCGGCTTCGCGCTCCTTGCCCGGATCAAACCACTTGTTCACCCACACCACCTTGACGGTGGCCTTGGGGTTGACGCTGCGCGCACCGATGGTGAACGAGTCGATGTTGCGGATCACCTCGGGGATGGGCACCGACGCCACCACGCCCATCTTGCCGGTCTTGCTCATCTTGCCGGCGACCACACCAGCCAGGTATGCGCCTTCATAGGTGCGCACGTCGTACTGGGCCAGGTTGTCGGCGGTCTTGAAGCCGGTGGCGTGCTCGAACTTCACGTCCGGGAATTCCTTGGCGACCTTGAGCATCGATTCCATGTAACCGAAGCTGGTGCCGAAGATGACCTTGTTGCCTTGCCCGGCGAGATCGCGGAACACGCGCTCGGCATCGGCGGCGGATTCGGGCACGTTCTCGACGAAGGACGTCTTCACCTTGTCGCCGTATTTTTCTTCCACGGCCTTGCGGCCGGCATCATGGGCGTAGGTCCAGCCGGCATCGCCGACCGGGCCGATGTAGACGAAGGCGACCTTGAGCGGCTCGGCCTTTTGCTCGGCGGCGGGAGCGGAGGCCGGAGCCGCGCTTTCCGCCGGCTTTTCGGCTTCTTTCTTGCCGCAGCCCGCGAGAGCCAGCACGGCGGTGGCAGCCAGTGCGGCGAGGGTTTTCCTGCGCGTGACGATCATGATTTCTCCTTGAAATGACCGGGGTACTGAGTACCGATGTTTTGATTAAGGTTGCAACTGTGGCTCTGAGCTACGAGGGGTTGAAGCCTGAAGTCTCTGACGGACTTTATAAAAGCAAAAACAAAAACAGAAAGCGCGGCGCTGCCCAGCGCGGCGCCGGGCAGGCACGGCCACAGCATCGGTCAGGCGGCACCCGGGCGGAACGGCTTGCCCAGCGAGGCCGGCATGTTCAGACGGATCCACGCTGGGTTGCGCGAGATCAGCGCCAGCACGACGATGGTCGCGGCATAGGGCAGCATCGACAGGATCTGCGACGGCACCGATACACCAATGCCCTGCAGGTAGAACTGCAGGATGGTGACGCCGCCGAACAGCCAGGCTCCGGCCCAGACGCGGCCCGGGCGCCAGGTGGCGAAGGTGGTCAGCGCCAGCGCGATCCAGCCACGGCCGGCCACCAGGTTTTCCACCCACATCGGCGTGTACACCAGCGACAGGTAGGCGCCGGCCAGCCCGCAGCAGGCGCCGCCGAACAACAGCGCGCCAAAGCGGATCAGGCGCACCGGATAGCCCAGCGCATGCGCGGATTCCGGCGATTCGCCGATCGCGCGCAGCGTCAGCCCCGCGCGCGTGCGAAACAGGAACCACATGATGGCGCCGCACAGGAACAGGCTGAAATACACCATCCAGTGCTGCTGGAAGAAGGCCGGCCCGAAGAACGGAATATCGGCCAGCCAGGGAATCGACTTGGCCTGCGACGGCATCGCAAAGCCAACAAAGCGCTGGCCCATGAATGCCGACAGCCCGGTGCCGAAGATCGACAGCGCCAGGCCGGTGGCGACCTGGTTGGTGGCCAGCACCAGCGCCAGCCACGAGAACAGCGTGGCCATCAGCATGCCAGCCAGCGCGCCGGCGGCAAAGCCGATCAGCGGCGACTGGGTTTGGTAGCCGACCATGAAGCCGAACGCGGCGGCGACCAGCATCATGCCTTCGGCGCCCAGGTTGAGCACGCCGGCGCGTTCGTTGATGAGCAAGCCAAGCGCCGCCAGTAGCAACGGCGTGCCGGCGTTGATCGCGGTGGCGATAAGAGGGGCGAGTTGTTCCATGTCTTGGGGGTTCCGCTCAGGCGGCCTTGGCGCGCCAGCGCAGGCGGTTGTCGATCAGCGTATCGCTGGCCAGCAGGAAGAACAGCAGCATGCCCTGGAACACCGAGCCCAGCGCCGAAGGCAGGCCCAGGCGCGACTGAGCCATTTCGCCGCCGATATAGAACAGCGACATGACGATGCCGCCGAACACGGTGCCCACCGGATGCAGGCGGCCCACGAAGGCCACGATGATCGCGGTGAAGCCGTAGCCGGGCGAGATCGAGGGCAGTAACTGGCCGATCGGGCCCGTGACTTCGAACGCGCCCGCCAGGCCGGCGGTGCCGCCGGAGATCATCAGTGCGCTCCACAGTGAACGGCGCGCCGAGAAGCCGGCATAGCGCGCCGCCGCCGGGGCGGTGCCGCCCACCTGCAGGCGGTAGCCCGCGAAGCTGCGGAAGATGAAAACGGTCATCAGCACCACCAGCACCAGCATCACCACAAAGCCCGCGTGCAGGCGCGAGCCCGACATCAGGTTGGGCAGCAGGAACTCGGAGGAGAACACCTTGGACTGCGGGAAGTTCATGCCGTTGGGATCCTTCAGCGGCCCATTGACCACGTACAGCATCAACTGCTGCGCGATATAGGTCAGCATCAGTGACACCAGGATCTCGTTGGCGTTGAACTTGTCCTTGAGCGCGGCGGTGAGCGATGCCCAGAACATGCCGCCGGCCACGCCGGCCAGCGAGGCCAGCACCAGCACCACGGTGCCGTTCACGCCATGGCCCGGCACATCGAAGTACAAGACGGTGGCGCCGGCGAAGATGCCGCCGACGATGAGCTGGCCATCCGCGCCGATGTTCCAGATATTGGCGCGATAGCACACGGAAAGCCCGAGCGCGCACAGTACCAGCGGCACGGTCTTGAGCAGCACTTCGCCGATGGCGCGGCGGTCTTTGAGCGGGTCGATCAGGAACACCTTGAGCGCGGCCACCGGATCCTTGCCGAGCAGCAGGAACAGCAGCGCGCCGAAGGCCAGCGTCAAGGCCAGCGCGATGAAGGGCGAGGCATAGGCCATGCGGCGCGAGGGCAACCCGCGCGGTGCCAGCGACAGTGGCGAGCGAGGGAGGAAATCAGCCATGGTGCACGGCCTCCTCTTGTTCGCGCCGGCCGCCTGGCCCGCCTTCCCAAAGACCGCTCATCCACAGGCCCACCTGCTCTCGCGTGGCGTCCCGCGTTGGAATCGACGGCGACAACCGGCCCTTGGCAATCACGTGCAGGCGATCGCAGATGGCGAACAGTTCGTCCAGTTCTTCCGACACCACCAGCAATGCGCAGCCGGTGGCCTTGAGCGCCAGCAGCTCGTTGTGGATCTGCGCCGCGGCGCCCACATCCACGCCCCAGGTCGGCTGGGCCACGATCAGTACCTTCGGGCCGCTTTCGATCTCGCGGCCGACGATGAATTTCTGCAGGTTGCCGCCCGACAGGCTCTTGGCCAGCGCGTGGGGCCCGCTGGCCTTCACGCGCAAGCGCGCGATCACGGCCTGCGCCAGGCCTGCGGCGGCCTTGGGGGAAATCATGCCGCGCTGCACATAGGGCGCGGACTGGTGCGAAAGCAGGATATTCGCGGCCAGGCTCATGCCCGGCACGGCGCCACGGCCGAGGCGTTCCTCGGGCACGAAGGCCAGCCCGGCACGGCGCCGCTGGCGCGCGTCCAGCTTGCCCACCGGTTTGTTGTCCAGCGTGATGGCATCGCGCGCGGCGCGCACATCCTCGCCCGACAGCGCCGCCAGCAATTCCTGCTGGCCGTTGCCGGACACGCCGGCGATGCCAACGATCTCGCCGGCGCGCAGGTCCAGCGAAATGCCGGCAAGTTCCGTCGCGAACGCATGCGAGCGCGGCAGCGAGAGTTCGCGCACCGCCAGCCGGCAGACGCCAGGCTCGGTCTGCACGCGTGCCTCGCGCGGCGGCTCGCCGCCGATCATCAGGCGCGACAGCGAGGCCGCGCTTTCCTGGCGCGGATCGCACACGCCGGTGACTCGGCCCATGCGCATCACGGTGGCGCTATGGCAAAGCTCGCGGATCTCGTCGAGCTTGTGGCTGATGTAGAGGATGCTGGTGCCTTCCGCCGCCAGCTGGCGCAGCGTGATGAAGAGGGTTTGCACCGCTTGCGGCGTCAGCACGGAAGTCGGCTCGTCCAGGATCAGCAGTTGCGGCTTGGCCAGCAGCGCCCGCACGATTTCCACGCGCTGGCGCTCGCCGACCGACAAGGTGTGCACATGGCGGTTCGGCTCCAGCGGCAGGCCATAGCGCAGGGCGGTTTCGCGGATCTGCTCGGCCAGCTGCTTCATATTGGTGCCCGCATGCGGGCTGCCGGCGGCCGTCTTGCTGCCCCGGGGCAGGCCAAGGGCTATGTTCTCGGCCACGGTCAGCGTGTCGAACAGCGAAAAATGCTGGAACACCATCGCGATGCCCAGGTTCCGTGCGTCGTGCGGATTGTGGATCGCGGCGCGCGCACCGTTGAAGTGCATGTCGCCGGCATCCGGCTTGACCGCGCCAAAGATGATTTTCATCAGGGTGGACTTGCCGGCGCCGTTCTCGCCGAGCACGGCGTGGATTTCGCCGGGGGCGACGACGAGGGACACGTCGTCGTTGGCGGTCACGCCGGGGTAGCGCTTGCTGATATGGGCAAGCGCCAGCCTTGGGGTTGTGCTTAAGGTCACTGAGGCGGCTCGAGTTGTTATGGCAGCAACGTGGATCAATGTTCGTTATGTATCGGGCAGCACCTGCTGCAGTGCGTGGGGCAGGATCGCCGTTACGCATTGCAGCAACCATCATTGGGCGGTGATGCCGTTTATTAACCGTGGATTATATAAGTGTGTGGGGTTCGGACGACCTGGCCAGGCCAGTTTTCTCGGCCCCACAACGGATACAAGCAGGTTGCAAGTCGCATGCCGGGCATTTTCGGCGGCTGCGTGGAAGGCCGGGCCGCCGAGGGCGGCCAGCATGGCCGATTGGCGCGAAACTGGCGTGCAGTTTGCGAAAAGCGTGGGGGAGTCACGAAGGGAGAGGGCCGGGGCCGGGGCCGGGCGCCCCGGGCAATGCCGGAATGGGGCAGCGCAATGCCGCCCCCGATGGCTCACAGCTTGTCAGGCGCCGTTGCTGAGCGCGATCTGGTTGAAGCGGCCTTCGCGGAAATCGGCCAGGGTCTGGTAGATCTCCTCCTGGGTGTTCATCACGAACGGCCCATACTGCACGATCGGCTCGCCCAGCGGCTTGCCCGCGATCAGCAGGAAGCGCGCATCGGCCGTGGCCGTGACATTGACCCCGTCAGCGCCGGCGGCGTTGTCCAGCACACCCATGCGCTGCGCTTCCAGCACGGCGGCGTTGCTGCCCGCGCCAACCGCGATCTCGCCGCGATAGGTGTACAGGAAGGCGTTATGCCCTTGCGGCAGCGCTTGCGAGAAGGTCTGCCCCGCCGGCAGCGAGACGTCCAGGTAGAGCGGCTCCGTGACCGGGCGCGTGACCGCGCCAGCCACCCCGTGCGAGGCGCCCGCCAGCACGCGCACGGTGGCGCCGCCCGGCAGCGCTACCGTGGGCACGGCGGCGGCCGGCAGGTCCCGGTACCAGGGCGCCGTCATCTTGTCCGCGGCGGGCAGGTTCAGCCACAACTGGAAGCCTTCCATGCGGCCGTCTTCCTGCTCGGGCATCTCCGAGTGCACCACGCCGGCGCCGGCCACCATCCACTGGGCGCCGCCGTTTTCCAGCAGGCCCTCGTTGCCGGCGCTGTCGCGATGGCGCATGCGGCCGGCCAGCATATAGGTGATGGTCTCGAAGCCGCGGTGCGGGTGGTCGGGGAAGCCGCCAATATAGTCGTCGCGGCTATCGGTGCCAAACGCGTCCAGCATCAGGAACGGGTCCAGGCGGCGCTGCAGGTTCTGCGTGAGCACGCGGGTGAGCTTGACACCGGCGCCGTCCGAGGTGGCGATGCCGCGCACCACGCGGTCGACCGCGCGTGAGCGCTGCACGGTTTCCGTGGCGGTGGCCGGGACGGTGGGGGTGGTAGGGCTGGCCGTGTGTTGTTCCATGATCGATCTCCTGTTGGTTGGGGGGGGGCGGCAATGGCGCGCGGCCCCGATGGCTACCCTCGTAATTTAAGGGTTTGGGCCAGAACCGGTAGAGGCCAACCGGGCAAAAGATTGTTCTGCCCATGGTACGGCTGGTCCCTCGACGCGCCTCAATTCTGGAACAACGCGAGTGGCGCCGGGATACCGGGCGAAGCCTGATAAATACGGCCGGAATACGGGCGGAAAGTGGCGCGAAAGCGCGGAGAAGGCGTGATGATGACAAGATCGCTGTAATTGGGTATAATAGCGCTCTCGTTGTCATCCGATGCCGCATAATCAAATTGAGTGGGCAGGGCCCGGCAGGCGCTTCTGAGTGCCGCCACAACCCCTTGCTTGCCCAAGCGTGGCACCGGCCGATTGATCCGGCGGCGCGTCGGAACCACCAAATTTGCGCTGCCACTGGCCTCCCGTTCCTGCATCTTGCAGCGGGTTGCGCCGCTTCCGGGACTCCCGCCCTTACCGGCACGGTGTCCCTTCAATTGGGTTTCCCGCTCTCCAGCGTGAAACCCGGCGTCCGTCCACCGGCTCATCTGCCGGTCATGGCGGGCAAGGCAATCTAGTCAGGGCCGGCGGGCCCCCATTTGCACCCGCCTGAGCCCACTTTGTTCGTCCGTCAATCCGGATGTGGTTTCTCGTGCCCACATCTGGCATGCGGACAGAGGGGAATATGTCCAAGCAATCCGTACAGGCGCTGGCCTGGGGATGTCTCACGCTCGCTGCGCTGGCCGCTCTGGTCACCTGGATTGGCGTGGATGTCATCCTGCAATATCAGGACCGCCTGTGGTACGACGTTGCCGACCACCTGCGCCTGGTGGCGTGGTCGATGGCGCTGGCGCTGGTCACTGGCATCCCGGCTGGCATCGGCCTGAGCCGCCCTTGCATGCGCCGCTGGGCCGACCGCCTGATGCAGGTCTTCAATATCGGCAATACCGTGCCATCGCTGGCGGTGCTGGCGCTGGCCCTGGCCGTGCTCGGCATTGGCGAGCGTCCCGCCATCCTGGCGCTGTGGCTGGCTTCGCTGCTGCCGATCGTGCGCAATACCTGCGAGGGCTTGCTCGGCGTTTCCCCGGCACTGACCGAGGCCGCGCGCGGCCTTGGCATGACCGCCATGCAGCGCCTGTTCCGGGTCGAGCTGCCCAACGCGCTGCCGGTGATCCTGGCGGGCGTGCGCATCAGCCTGGTGATCAATGTCGGCACGGTGCCGCTGTCCTTCCTGATCGGCGCCAACAGCCTGGGCGAATTGATTTTTCCCGGCATCTACCTGAACAACCAGCCCCTGCTGTTGCTGGGCGCCGCGGCCACAGCGCTGCTGGCGCTCGCCCTCGATGGCCTGTTTGCCGCTGCCGGTTATTGCTACCTGCGCCGCCGCGGGCTGGCACGCTAAGGCGCGCAGGGGCGCACCGAACATGAAGGAGAACCCGATGCATTTCATCACAAGCGTGCTGGCCCGCGCGGGCCACGCGGCCCGTGGCCAGGCACGCATGCTTGCGAGCCTCGCCGTGCTTGCCGCAGTGGCGGCCATGGCGCTGCCGGCGCAGGCCGATACCGTTCGCGTAGGCGGCAAGAATTTCACCGAACAGCTGATCCTGTCGTCGATGACAACGCAGTACCTGCAGGCCAAAGGCTTCACCACCGAGCTCACCGCCGGCCTGGGCAGCACGCTGATGCGCCAGGCCATGGAAAGCGGCCAGCTCGACGTGGTGTGGGACTACACCGGCACGGCGCTGATCGTGTTCAACAAGGTCGAGGAAAAGCTCGGCGCCGACGAGAGCTACGAGCGCGTCAAGACGCTTGACGCCGCGCGCGGCCTGATCTGGCTCGACGCCTCCGGCATCAACAACACCTATGCGCTGGCGATGCCGAGAAAGCGTGCCGAAGCCGCTGGCGTGACCACGTTGTCGGCCTTCGCCGAGAAGATGCGCGCCGCCGGCGAGGGCACCGCCCATCCGTTCGCGGTCGACATGGAGTTCGCCGCGCGTCCCGACGGGCTGGAACCGCTCAAGGGGCTCTACAAGCTGCCGTTCTCGCGCCGCGACGTGATCCAGCTCGATCCCGGCCTGGTCTACACCGCGCTGAAGAACGACCAGGTCGAACTGGGGCTGGTCTACACCACCGATGGCCGCGTCAAGGGCTTCGACCTGGTGCTGCTGGAAGACGACCAGCACTTCTTCCCCGCCTATAACGCGGTGCCCGTGGTGCGCAAGGCAACGCTGGATGCGCATCCCGAGCTCGCGGGCCTGCTCAACGCGCTGGCGGTCCAGCTCGACAACGCGGCCATGACCGCGATGAACTACAAGGTCGATATCGACCAGCAGCCGGTCGACAAGGTGGCGCAGGAATTCCTGCGCGACCGCGGCCTGATCTGAGGACGGCCGCATGGACTTGCTGACTTACCTACAACACAGCTGGCCGACGCTGCTCAAGCTCACCGGCCAGCACCTGGCGCTGGTGGGTTCCGCGGTGGGCCTGGCGATCGTCGTCGGCGTGCCGCTGGGCATCCTGTGCGCACGCTTCCGCTTTCTCGCCACGCCACTGCTGACGCTGGCCACCATCGTGCTGACCCTGCCGTCGATCGCGCTGTTCGGGCTGATGATCCCGATCTTCGCGCGCTTTGGCCACGCGCTGGGCTACGTGCCGGCGGTGACCGCGGTGTTCCTGTATTCGCTGCTGCCGATCATGCGCAATACCTGCGTGGCGCTGGCCAATGTCGACGACGGCATCCAGGAAGCCGGGCGCGGCATCGGCATGACCACCTGGCAGCGCATGCGGCTGGTGGATCTGCCGCTGGCCGTGCCCGTCATCCTCGGCGGCGTGCGTACCGCCGTGGTGATGAATATCGGCGTGGCCACCATTGCCGCCATCATCGGCGCGGGTGGCCTCGGGGTGCTGATCCTGCAAGCGATCAGCCAGAGCAATATGAGCAAGCTGGCGATCGGCGCGGTGCTGGTCAGCGTGCTCGCCATCGTGGCCGATGCCTGCCTGCAGTGGTTGCAGCGGGTGCTGACACCGAAAGGAATTCGCTGAACATGATTGAACTCGACCAACTCACCAAGACCTTCAGGCAAAAAGACGGCGCCGAAGTGCGCGCCGTCGATGCTGTTTCGCTCACGGTGCCCAAGGGCGAGATCTGCGTCTTCCTCGGCCCCTCGGGCTGCGGCAAGACCACCACGCTCAAGATGATCAACCGTTTGATCCAGCCGAGCTCCGGCCGCGTGCTGATCGACGGCGAGGACACCTCCCGCGTGGACGAAGTCACGCTGCGCCGCAAGATCGGCTACGTGATCCAGCAGATCGGCCTGTTCCCCAACATGACCATCGAGGAGAACATCATGGTGGTGCCGCGCCTGCTGGGCTGGGACAAGAAGCGCAGCCGCGAGCGCGCGCGCGAGCTGATGTCGATGGTGCAGCTCGATCCCGGCAAGATGCTCACCCGCTATCCGCGCGAACTCTCGGGCGGGCAGCAGCAGCGCATCGGCGTGATCCGCGCGCTGGCGGCGGATGCGCCCGTGCTGCTGATGGACGAGCCGTTCGGCGCGGTGGACCCGATCAACCGGGAGAGCATCCAGAACGAGTTCTTCCTGATGCAGCGCCAGCTCGGCAAGACCGTGATCATGGTCTCGCACGACATCGACGAGGCCATCAAGCTGGGCGACCGCGTGGCCGTGTTCCGCGGCGGCAAGCTGGTGCAGTTCGATCATCCCGATGCACTGCTGGCACGTCCGGCCGACGATTTCGTGCAAGCCTTCATCGGCCACGACAACACGCTCAAGCGCCTGCTGCTGGTGCGCGCCGGCGACGCCGCCACCATGGCGCAAACCTGCAGCTCCGGCATGCCGTTGGCGCAGGCGTTCGCCATCATGGACGAGGCCGACGTGCGTCACCTGCCGGTGGTGGACGACGCGCAGCGCGCGCTGGGCTACGTCACGCGGCGCGATGCGCGCGCCGGGCGGGGCGTGTGCGCGGATGCAATGCGGCCATTCATGGCGACCGCCGCGTTCGACGAGCACCTGCGCATCGTGCTCTCGCGCATGTACCAGCACAACACCAGCTGGCTGCCGGTGGTCGATGCCGATGGCGTCTACCTGGGCGAGGTCACGCAGGAGTCGATCGCCGACTATCTCAGCTCGGGCCGCTCGCGCGGGAATGCGCCGGTGATCCAGCCGCCGCAGGCGCCGGCTGCCATCGAGCGCAATGCCGCGTAATGTCGCGTAATACTCAGCTAGCGCGATAGAAAAAGGGCCGGAAATTCCGGCCCTTTTTCCATGCTTGCGCGCGGGATCAATCGGGATCAGTCGCGGGCCAGTTGCCCGTCGGTGAGGCGCCACACCTTCAGCGGGTTGCCATCCTGCAGCGCAGGCGGCAGCAGTTCCGCCGGCACGTTCTGGTAGCACACCGGGCGCAGGAAGCGCTCGATGGCGCTGGCGCCGACCGAGGTGGCGCGCGTGTCGGACGTGGCGGGGAACGGGCCGCCGTGCACCATGGCGTACGATACTTCCACGCCCGTCGGATAGCCGTTGAACAGCACGCGCCCGGCCTTGCGCTCGAGCACGGTCAGCAGGCTGCCTGCCTCGGCACGATCCCCCGCATCCGCTTGCACGGTGGCGGTCAGTTGGCCTTCCAGGCGGCGCGCTACCGCCAGCATCTCCTCGTGGTCACGGCATACGACCAGTACCGAGGATGGGCCAAACACTTCGGCTTCCATGCGGTGGTCCGCAAGAAAACGCTCCGCCGTGGTTTCGAACAGCGCGGGGCGGGCCTGGTTGGGGCCGCTGGCGGTCTGGCCACTGCCGATGCGGCGCAGCCCTTCGATATCGCTGAGCTGGGCCACGCCGTTGTCGTAAGCCTGGCTGATTCCGGGCGTCAGCATGGTCGCCGCCGCTTTTTCCGCCAACGCTGCAATCGCGCCCTGGCGGAACACGTCCAGCGCCGGGCTTTCCACTGCCAGCAGCAGGCCCGGGTTGGTGCAGAACTGGCCTACGCCCATCACCAGCGAATCCACCAGATTGCGCGCGATTTGCGCGCCGCGGGCGGCCAGGGCCGCGGGCAGCAGGAACACGGGGTTGATGCTGCTCATTTCCGCATAGACGGGGATCGGCTGGGGACGGCTGTTGGCCGTCTGCACCAGCGCCAGGCCGCCGCTGCGCGAGCCGGTGAAGCCCACTGCCTGGATCGACGGATGCGCGACCAGGGCCGTGCCCACGGCAACGCCCGCGCCCACCAGCAGCGAGAACACGCCTTCGGGCAGGCCGGCATCGGCCACGGCCTTCTGGATCACGCGCCCGACCAGCTCGGAGGTGCCGAGGTGGGCAGAGTGCGCCTTGACGACGACCGGGCAGCCGGCCGCCAGCGCGGATGCGGTATCGCCGCCGGCTACCGAAAACGCGAGCGGGAAATTGCTGGCGCCGAACACCGCCACCGGGCCGACCGCGATCTTCTGCAAGCGCAGGTCGGGGCGGGGCGGCGTGCGCTCCGGCAGGGCGGAGTCGAGTGTGGCGGATTGCCAGCGGCCATCGCGCAGCACGCTGGCGAACAGGCGTAGCTGGCCGGCGGTGCGGGCGCGCTCGCCCTGCAGACGCGCAACAGGCAATGCGCTCTCGGCGTGGGCGCGCTCGATCAGCGTATCGCCCAGGGCTTCCAGGCCGCTGGCGATCGATTCCAGGAACCTGGCGCGGGTCTCCGGCGAGGTGTTGCGGTAGGTGTCGAACGCGGCCTCGGCCAGTGCGCAGGCGCGCTCGGCCTCGGCGGCGGCGCCGCCATGGAACTCCGGTGCCAGGACTTCACCCGTGGCCGGGTTGGTGGCGTGGAGGATCTTGGTAGTGCCGCGCACTGCGCTGGCGCCGATCAGCATTTCGCCGGTAATGGTCATTAGCGTTTCCTGCTTTTCAACTGCAATCAAGTGGGAGCGCGCCATAGCTTGCGCTTGGGGCGGCTTGCATGTGGTCCCGGGCCGACACGCGGGACGCATAAACGGGGATATAGCTTCGCCGCGCTTTATTGTAAGACATCCTACAACATAGGGCGCTGGTTGGGCAAGCAGGAAATCCCGGACGCCGCCGGGATGCGCCGGCAGCCAGGCCCTAGCCGGCTTCCACCGCCGCCGACGCCTTGCGCAGGCGCTCGCGGCTGTTGGTCAGGTGCATGCGCATGGCGGCCTTGGCGCCTTCGGGGTCGCGCCGCTCAATGGCGTCAAAGATGTTCTCGTGCTCGATATTGACGCGCTCAAGGTACTGCTCACGCTCCTGCGCGCTGACATGCAGCCGGCTGCGCGGGATCACCATGGTGCCGAGGTGGCCCATGATGTCCGTGAAGTAGCGGTTGCCGGTGGCGCGCGCGATCAGCAGGTGGAACTCGAAATCGGCACTGACGGAATCCTCGCCGCCCGCCGCCGTGCGCTTGAGCTCATCGAGCGCGCCACGCATTGCCGTCAGTTGCTCATCGCTGCGCCGCGACGCTGCCAGGCTGGCCGCCTCGGCTTCCAGGCTGACGCGCAATTCCAGCATGGCCAGCACGTCCATGGCAGTGCCCATGGTGGCGGGATCGATGCGAAAGGGCGAGCCGTTCTCGGCGCTGCGCGCCAGCACGAAGGTGCCGATGCCGTGGCGGGTTTCCACCAGCCCGCTGGCCTGCAGCCGCGACAGCGCTTCGCGCACCACGGTGCGGCTGACGCCGAGCGCGGCCATGATCTCGGACTCGGTCGGCAGTTTGTCGCCCGGCTTGAGCTGGCCTTGCTGGATGCGTTCGCTCAGGTTGCTCACCGCCTCTTCGGCAAGCGTGCGGCCGCGGCGCCGCAGCGGGGGAGTGGAGGCAAACATCGGGTTTGACATGGTGATGGGCTGGGACTTGACCGGATCGCAATGCCCTTATTATACTGCGTCGTAAGTTATATGACGACCGATAACAGGTGTCTCCCGTTGCATAGGCTGTCGCCGTCGCGCCGGGAGCTGGCAAGCACCGCACACAAGGATCCGGCAGCAGCCGGCGCATCCAGACCGAGACAACCCGCAAGGGCCGGCAGCCAACGCGGCGAGCCGCTCTTCCTGCTGGAGTTCAACATGACCCAATCATCCCTTTGCGCCGCGCCCACGGCAGGCACGCCCGTGATCACCGAGCTGACCGTAGTGCCGGTGGCCGGCCACGACAGCATGCTGATGAACCTGTCCGGGGCGCACGGTCCGTTCTTCACCCGCAATATCGTCATCCTGAAAGA
>NZ_JBXASU010000100.1:0-25258 GCF_058809705.1 Cupriavidus sp. MPR-AND1C
CCTCTCCCCAACCCTCTCCCCCTGAGGGGAGAGGGAGTAAACACTGTCGTCAATTCAGATGGCTTTGGCGCAATAGCCAGGCCGCTGCAACATGCCCTCTGTCCTTCACCGCTGGCGTCCGGTCCTCTTGACGCTGCTGCTCGGCCTGGCCGCCGCGCTCGTTTGCACGCTGCTGCACACCCCGCTGCCATGGATGATCGGCCCGCTGCTGGCGGTCGCCATCGCGCGCATGCGCGGCGCCGACCTGCGCGCGCCCACGCAGGCGCGCAATGCCGGGCAGTGGGCCATTGGCACCTCGCTCGGCCTTTACTTCACGTCCGACGTGGTGGCGCGGCTGATCGAGTTCCTGCCGTATATCGTCGCAGGCTCGCTGTTTGCGCTGCTGCTCGGCTGCGGCGGCGCCTGGGTACTGCGCAAGACCACCGGCGTGGCGTTCAAGACAGCGTACTTCTCCACCGCCATCGGCGGCGCGTCGGAGATGGCCAACCTGGCCGAGCGCAACGGCGCGCGCATCGACCAGGTGGCGGCCGCGCATTCGCTGCGCGTGCTGATGGTGGTGGTGGCCGTGCCCGCGCTCCTCCAGTACGGCGGCATCCACGGCCTTGACCCGTACGTGCCCGGGCCACGCACGGTGGACTACCTGTGGCTGCCCGTGCTGATCGCGATCACGGTCAGCGTGGCGCTGGTGCTCAGGCACTTCAACCTGCCCAATCCCTTCGTGATCGGCACACTGCTGGCGGCCGCCGTGCTGACCGCCTCGGGCTTCGAGCTGTCCGCCATCCCCACGTGGATGAGCCGCGCCGGCCAGCTGATGATCGGCGTGTCGCTGGGCGCGCGTTTCTCGCGCGACTTCCTCCATACCGCGCCGCGCTTTCTCGGCGGCGTGGCGGTGTACACGCTGGCGGCGCTGGTGCTCTCCGCGCTGTTCGGCTGGGGCCTGTCGGCGTTGTCCGGCGTGCATCCCGCCACCGCCATCCTTGGCACCACGCCCGGCGGCATCGCTGAGATGTGCATCACGGCCAAGGTGCTGGAGCTTGGCGTGCCCCTGGTCACCGCCTTCCACGTGATCCGGATGGCCTTCGTGGTGCTGTGCACCGGCCCCCTGTATCATTGGCTCAAACATCGTGCCGCGCCGCAGGAGACGGAATAGCAACCCGGCCCGGCCTCATCCCAGACAAACGGGCGTGCCATGCCAGAGCCAACGCTAGAACCAACGCCGGAATCCGGCTTCACGCTTGCCGATATAGACCACACCCTGCAGCGGGTACTGGCACCATGGGTGCGCCAGCTCGGGTTGCGTGCCGAGCTCGTTGATGCACAGGGCGTAACGCTGCGCCTGCCTTTTGACGAATCATTTCGTCATGCGGGTGGCGTGGTGTGCGGCCAGGTGCTGATGTCCGCGGCCGATACCGCCATGATCGTGGCCGTCGCCAATGCACTTGGCGCCTTCAGGCCGATGACCACCGTCACGCTCACCACCAACTTCATGCGCCCGGTGATCGAGGGCGATGTGCTGGTGCGCGCCAAGGTGCTGCGCCTGGGCAGGACCGTGGTGTTCGGCGAGATCGAGCTGACCGGCACCGACGGCAAGCTGGCCGTGCAGGCCACCACCACTTACGCGCTGCTGTGAGCAGCGCATCACCCGATTGCACGCCAAATTGCACGCAATCTCCCAAGCTATCTCCATGCATGAGCCCCGCAGCCTGACGCCTGCCCCTATCCAGCCCGCCACCGCCTCGCCGTTCGACCAGGTGGTGTTTGCCGGCGGCGGCAACCGCTGCTGGTGGCAGGCGGGATGGTGGGATACGGTGGCGCCCGAGCTGGGGCTGCGCCCGCGCGTCATCGCGGGGATCTCGGCCGGGGCCGCCACGGCGTGCATGATTTATACGCACGACTCGCGCCAGGTGATGGCGTACTACGGCGAGGTGCTTGCCGGCAACCGGCGCAATGCGTACTGGGGCAACCTGCTGAGCAAGCAGCGCGTGTTTCCGCATTACGGCATCTACCGCACCGCGCTGCTGAACATCTTCGGCGAGGGCCGCCTGGCAAACCTGAAGACGGCGCCGGAGATCCGCATCGGCGTGGCCCACATCCCGCGCTGGAGCGGCCCGCGGCTGGCGGTGATGGCCGGGCTGGTCGCCTACAACATCGAGAAACACTGGCTCAAGACCTTGCACCCGCGCCTGGGCCGCAAGCTGGGGTTTCATCCCGAGTTCGTGCGCGCGCAGGACTGCGGCTCGCCCGAGCAGCTGGCGGACCTGCTGCTGCAATCGTCCTCGACCCCGCCCTTCACGCCGGTGCTGCGGCGCGACGGCCGGCCCGTGCTGGATGGCGGCATGGTCGACAATGTGCCGGTCGACGCGCTCGACGCAACGCCCGGCAATGTGCTGGTGCTGGTGACGCGGCTCTATCCGCGCCCGCGCCGCTTTGTCCTGCAACACGGCGCGCAGCGCCGGCTCTACCTGCAACCTTCGCAACGGGTTCCGATCTCGAGCTGGGACTACACCCAGCCCGGCGCGATGATCGGTGCCTACGAACTCGGCCGGCGCGACGGGGAAACCTTTTTACGCGACTGGCCGTCTGTCATGAAGACGGAGCTTGGCACCGCCGGCTAGCGCTCCCGCGCGCCGGCCGTGCTCGCGGCTCCGTCATCACGATGTGCAATGCGGCCTTCGCGCCGCCACAGGAGGCATTGATGACGAAACGCCAGGCAAGATCCACGACCGAGCGTCAGAGCGCCCGCAGGGCCAGCACCGAGCAGGCTGTCGAGCATGTTCCCCGCCGTGGCAGGCGCAAGCCCGGCGCGCAGCGCGAAGCGGATTTCGTGGTGATCGGCGCCGGCTCGGGCGGCGTGGCGGCTGCGCGGCGCGCGGCCACGCTGGGCGCGCGCGTGGTGCTGGTGGAGCGCGACGCGATCGGCGGCACCTGCATCAACCGGGGCTGCGTGCCCAAGAAAATGCTCTCGTATGGCGCCAGCCTCGCGGCCGTCCTGTCGGGCTGCCTTTCGCACACCGGTGGCAAGGAAGACTGGAGCGATGCCATTGTGCGCGTCAACGCCGAAATGGCGCGGCTGCACGTGGCCTACACGCACCGGCTGCAGCAAGCCGGCGTGGAGTTGCTGCGCGGCGACGCCACGGTAAGCGCCGCCGACCAGGTACAGGTGGGCGCCGAGACCATCCGCGCCAAACGCATCCTGATTGCCACCGGCGCACGGCCGCGTGCGTTGCCGGTGCCGGGTGGCGAGCTGGCCTGCACCTCGGACGACGTCTTCACCTGGCAAAGCCTGCCAGCCTCGCTGGTGGTGATCGGCAGCGGCTACGTGGCGGTGGAGCAAGCCTCGATCCTGTCACGCTATGGCGTCAAGGTGGAGATGCTGGTGCGCGAGGAACGCCTGCTGGCACGCTTTGACCACGAAGTGGCCGAGGCGCTGGCCGAGGCGCTCGCCGCCAAGGGCGTACGCCTGCATTTCAATGCCGAGGTGACGCTGCTGAACCAGGCCAACGGGGCCATCGACGTGTGCTACCGGCAGCATGGCAATGACCGCATCCAGACCGTGCGCGCGCAGGCAGCGCTGGCGGCGATCGGGCGCGACCCGCATTGGGATGGGCTCGGCCTGGAGGCGCTGGGCATCGCGAAAACGCAGAAGGGCGGCATCCAGGTGGACCGCTCGTTGCGCACCAAGGTGCGCTCGATCCATGCCATTGGCGATGTCATCGACGGCCTGCACCTCACGCCGGTGGCCGGCGCCCAGGGCCGCTGGCTGGCCGACCGGCTGTTCGGCCGCCGCGGCGACCGCGCGGATTTCGACCTGGTGCCAACGGCGGTATTCTGCGAGCCGGCCATCGGCAGCGTGGGACTGACCGAGCATGCGGCCATCGCGGCAGCTGGCAAGCCGGAGCGCATCCACACCGTGGTACGCCGCTTCGTCTCGCTGGAGAATCGCTTTGCCGGCAGCGAGCAGGCCTCGATGGTCAAGCTGGTGGTGAATGCGCGCAGCGGGCGCGTGCTGGGCGCGCACATGATGGACAACGCCGCCCCCGAGATCATGCAGGCGTTTGCCGTGGCGGTGCGGCTCGGGGTCAAGCTGTCGCACCTGCAGACCACGGTGCAGCTGCATCCCACCGTGGCAGAGGAGCTGTTCGGCTAGGCGCGCGGCCGGATTCAGGCCGGCTCGGCCATCGCCGCCGGCTTGGCGCCCTCGCACGGATCGGGCCGCTTGTGCACCGGCACCAGCACCACGCGGTCATAGGCACCGATCTCGTGGCCGCTGGCCTGCTCCAGGTAACCCACGCTGTAGATCGCGCCCGGCTCGGCGGCGAGCCAGCGCGGCGCGCCCACATCGCGCCGCACGTGGCCGTTGCCGGCAATCAGCACCGCGCCGCGGTCGGCGTACTCGCGCATGGCGGCCGCCATGACCGCATCGCGCGCGGCCTGCGCGTCCAGCATGCCGGGCAGCATGGCCTTGGGGAAATTGCCGCAGTGGCCACGGTCGAGCACCGCGGTCTGCTCGGTCACCACGTCCACGGGCAAGGGCGCGGCGAGGCCGAGGCGCTTGCGCTGCGTCGCATCGAACACGCCATCCAGCCCGCCGCGCACGATCTTGCCCGCATCCGCGCGCGACAGGTTGGCCGCCACCAGCGGCAGGTCGTAGCGCAAGGCCAGCGCCACCACCGGCGTGTAAAGCTCCCACTGCCAGCTCTTGCCACCCGCCTGCGCCACGACATACGCCGCATCGCCGGGCCGCTCGCGGCGGGCGCGATCGATATCGGCCTGGCGCTCGCGGTCGAACTGTTCCATCGCGATGGCCGGGCGCCAGCCGGCTGCCAGTGCGTCCGACAACGCCAGCAGGCGCCGCTTTTGCCCATCGGCGTTGTCGTGGACCTCGCCCAGCAGCACATAGGTCTTGCCGGTGAACTGATGCGCGACATCGCCAGCCACGGCGGCTGGCGGCGTGCCCGCGCAACCGGCGAGCGCAGCGAACATGGCGGCGGCGAGCGCCAGTCCGGCGGCGCGGGTAGGGACAAAGCTGGCTAGGCTGGCAACGCTGTGACGAATCTGCATGACTAAATATCCTGGTTGCGATGGCTCGCTCGTGCTCATTATTGCGCAGTTTTACCGCGTGGCCGCGGCTTCCGGCACATACACCATCGAGCCATCCTGCAACCGGTACGCCACGCCTGCCTTGGTGCCGTCGCCGCTGCCGACCTGGCCGCTGGCCTGGTAGCGCACGACCTTCTCGCCCTGCTTGGAGACGATCTCCATGTCGGGCTTGCCGGGATTGGTAATGATGGTGACGTCCGCGTGTGTAAACGGGTTCATCGGGTTCTGTGCGATGGCCACCAGCAACGCGGCGATCACCACCAGGAACACGTCGATCAGGTTGACCACCGACAGGATGGGATCATCGGCCTCGCTCTCCTCCAGGAACTTCATGCGTCCACCTCCCACTGCGGCTGATGCTTGCCCAGCCACACCAGTTCCTCGGCGAGCCAGCGGCGGCGCACGTTGACCACCCAGAAGGTGATGCTGGCAGCGATCAGCGCGAGAATCACCGCGGAAAACGCGATGGTGAGGTTCTCGCCCACGTTGGCGAGGTTGCCGCCGGACAGGCCCTTGAGCGCAGGCCCCATCGGGATCATGGTGGCCACCAGCCCTAGCATCGGCGCGACGCGCGTGGCAATGCGCGGCCACTCCAGCAGGCGGTGCGCGGTGACGTCAAGCGTGTCCGGGTCCTGGATGCGGTGGCGCAGGGCGAACGCCACCAGCACATAGCCGCGCCCTGTCTCGATGCCGTGACGGCGGCGTTGCCAGCCTTGCGTGGCGAACTCGCCGAGCGCCCAGAAGGCGTACAGGAACAGCAGCCCGATCAGAGCCAGCGTCGGAAACAGGAACAACTGGCCGACGTCGTACATCAGGGTTTCAAGCAGGGTAGGAGTCATGATGCCTCAGCGGGTTTCGGATTGTTTTTGGAAGACAAGCGCGGCGCCAGCGCGGCGGCGCGCGCTGAGGGCGCCGCCCAGCATGGCGCCGGCCAGTGCGATGCCGCCGGCAAGCCACGACAGCACGGGGACGAGAGCCGCCGCGGGAGGCCTTTTCTCGACCAGTTGCATGCCTTGCACCGGCACCGTTTGCGGCTGTGCCTTGGGCTCGGGTTGCGGCTTGGGTTGTGGCTTGGGTTGCGCCTGCGCTTGCTGCCGGGCAGGACGTGGCGCTGCCTGCGGGGCTGCTGCCTTCGGCGCGCCGGCGGGCGGTGCCGCGGGAGCCTGCATGCCGTAGCCCGCGGCGCCGGGCGCCGTGGCCCGCTGCTGCACGTAGCGATTGAAGCTGCGGTTGTCGCTGCGGATATCGTGGCGCCGCGACAGCGCCTGCCACCTGTCGGCCAGCGTCTTGAGCATCTCGGGATCGGCATTCCAGTAGCCCTTGCGCGCGGCTTCCAGCATGCGCTCGATTACCTGCGCCTGGGCCTGTGGCGCATTCTTCTCGAACCATGCGTCCAGGCCGAGCTTGTGCTTGTCCTTGACGTAGACCTCGGCGAACTCGGTCCACTGGTCGTCGCGCACAATCTCCGGCGCGACCGCGGTCCAGCCCCAGAAATTGTTCACGGTATCGAGCACGTTGAGCGCGCCGCCATAGCCTTCGGCCTTCATGCCTTCGATCCAGCCCGGATGGAAATAACGCGTGCGCAGTTCGGTGGCAAGGAAGGACGCCGCCGTTTCCGTGCGCGCACTGTTCGCATCGCGCAGGTTGGAGATCAGCAGCTCCGGCGCCTTGCCCGTCAGGTGGCGCACGGCCAGGCCGATGCCACCGAGATACTGGAAAGGATCGTCGGTAGTCAGCATGCCGTACAGGTTGGAGCTGCGCGCCAGCAGCGCGCCCTCCACGCCCTTGAGATTCTCCGCGTAGAGATTCAGTTGTGGCAGTTTCTCGCCCCACGTCTTCTCGTCGGGCCCATAGCCGTATTGCATGCGCGCGAGATAGAGCTTGGCCAGCTTGGCGTCCGCTTCCTTGCCGCTGCCGAAGCTGTCGCTGGCCAGCGTGGCGTCGTTCAGTCCCGTGCCATAGTTGCCGGTCTCGCTGGCGAAGATGCGCGTGAGCGCCAGCGACTCGATGCGCTCCGGGGTCATGTCCGCAGCCTTGAGTTGCGCCAGCCGCGCGCTGACCGCGCGCGTGCTGGCGGCAACGGCGTTGTCGGGCTCGGGCTGCGCGGCGGCGAGCTTGACCGCTTCGGCCAGCCACTTGATCAGGTTGGGGAAGTGATCGCGATAGAGGCCGGTCGCGGACAGCACCACGTCCACGCGCGGCCGCTTGAGCTCGGCGGCGGGAATCGCTTCCACGCCGACCACGCGGGCGCCGCCGTCCCACTTCGGGCGGATGCCCATGGCGGCCATCGCCTGCGCCTCCAGCATGCCCTGATGGCGCATGGTCTCCACGCTCCACAGCGAGAAGGCCAGCTTGGTGGGCCATTTGCCGTGGCGCTTGCGCCAGTCGGCAATCATGCTCTCGGCCGCGGCCTGGCCGGCCTGCCACGCTTCGCGGCTCGGTACCTTCGAGGGATCGAACCCATACAGGTTGCGCCCGGTCGGCAGTGCGTCGGGATTGCGCACCGGGTCGCCGCCGGTGCCCGCCAGCACGTAGCGACCCGCCAGCGCGGTGAGCATGGATTCGCTCTCCGGCGCGGCATCCAGGCTAGCGTACAGCGTGCGCGCACGCTGCATGTCTTCGCGCTGTCTGGCGTCGGCAAGGTTGGCCAGCGGCGCACCGTCGATCACGTACTTGCGCAGCATGGCGTACGGCGCCGATTGCGCGAGCTGTTTGTAGTCGAGCGCGAACAGTTCTTCCGGCTCGTCGGGAAACACGCGCTTGAGCCACGCTTGCCCGAGCATGGCCATCACCGTGTACAGCCGCAGCTCGGGATCCTGCGACTGGCCGAACGTATGCAGGCCGTAGGGCTGCAACGCACCGGCTAGCTCGTGCAGATGCGTGTGCAGCGCATCGAGGTATTCGGCAAACTGCGCGCTCGCACGGGCTTGCGGCCAGCCCATGTCGTCGAGCAGGTGCATGCGCGCGCTGCGCTTGAGGATGTCCTCGCGCAGCGTGTCCTTCACTGCGCCGTCGTCCTGTTGCAGGTAGTTGTGCAACTGGTCGTGCAGCGCCGACAGATCGGTGTGCAGGCCCGCCGGCTTGAACGGCGGCGTCTGGTGGCTGACGATGGTGGCGCGGCCGCGGCGCTTGGCCTGCAGCGCCTCGCCCACGTCATCGACGATGTAGGGATAGATCACCGGCACGCTGCCGAGCACCATGTAGGGCTGGTCGGTCACGGACAGGCCGCGCTCCTTGCCCGGCGTCCACTCCTGCGTGCCGTGGGTGCCGTAGTGCACCAGCGCCTCGCGCCCCTCGCGCGCCCACAGGTAGGCCGCCATGTAGAAATGGTTAAGCGGCGTCTTGGTGGCGTGATAGAGCGCTTTCTCGGCGGCTTCGTCGCGCTCGCCGCGTGGCGGGACCGGCATCAGCGTGACGTTGCCGAGCTGCAGGCGCGGGATGGCGAAGCCGGCCACCCCGTTGCGCCTGATCGCCATCGACGAGGCTTCGGGTTCGCCCCAGCGCGCGCTGACCTCGGCGCGAAACGCCGCAGGTTGCGCGTCGTACCAGCGGCGGTATTGCGCCATCGGCATCCACACCGCGCGATCCGCGTCGAGCAGCGCGGCGAGCTGTCCATCGCGATAGAAGGGGGCGAGCAATGCACCCAGATCGCGCTGCAGCGCGAGCGCATCGGCAGCGTCGGTACGGTAGCCGGCCGCATGCAATGCGGCCAGCGTGGACGACAGGCTGCGCGGCAGGTTGAGAAACGATGCCGACAGGTTCTTCTCGCCCGCCGGATAGTTGTAGAACAGGATCGCCACGCGCTTGTCGGCGTTCGGCGTGCGCTGCAGGCGCGTGAGCGCCAGCGCCTTGTCCGCCACGGCATCGAGCTGCGCCGGCAGGCTGACGATACTGCCGTCCTTGTGCGAGGTGGCGGCGGCCAGCATGGGATCGCTCACCCCGGCCAGCTCGGGCTGCACGAGGTAGAAGGGCGTGTCGGTAAGGCTGATGCCGTGCGGGTCGCGCTCCCAGTCCTGCGCGTCGCCCTTGCGATAGGGCATGACCTGCAGCACCGGGATGCCGAGCGTTTCGAACTCCGCCTTGCGGCCTGCCGCGTTGAGCATGATCTGGCCGTTGATGAGCACGTCGACGATGCGCTTGCCGCCGGGCGCGGCCATGCGCAGCACACCGTGCGCATCCATTACGCCGCTGTAGAACACCAGCGCGCGCGCGCCGTGCGCTTCGATGCGCGTGATCAGGTCGTCGATGAAGGCGCTGTCCAGCCCCGACACGTAGGCCTGGTGGATGGCGACGCCGATCACCGGCTCGCCCGCATGGCCGGACACCTTGAGCGCGTCGTCTGGCGATGCGGTGACCACGCTGGCGAGCCGCGGGTGGTAGTAGGCGGCCTTGGGGAAAACAACCGGCGCGGGAATGGCGTTGTCCGCATGCAGCTTGAACTGCTGCGCGGCCAGTGTGCGCATCATCGCGTCGAAGTTGGCGCGGCCGCCGTTGACGTAGTACGCCTGCAGCTTCGCGCCCAGCGCGCTATCCACGCCGTGTGCATCGAAGCGGTCAGTGGCAATCAGCAGGCGCGGCACGCGCGCGTTGGTCCACAGCGGCCCAAGCTTGGCCAGCATCTCGGTGACGATATGGTCGCGCGGCGCATCCAGGATCAGCAGGCCGGCGCCGTCAATAAACGGCGCGATATCCTGCGCGCTCATGCGCTCCAGGTAGCGCGCGTCCAGCGTCATGCCGTGCGCGCGCGCCATGGCCTGCAGCGGCTCGAACTTGCCGGCGGGCACCGGCGAGGTGGTCAGCACCGCGATGCGCGGCGCTGCCGACGCTGGCTGCATGCCGAGCACCAGCCAGGTTATCCACAGCAGGCACAGCGCACGGAGAATCCGCATCGTGGTTTTATCTTGTGGGGACATGTCGGTCGATTCGCCTCCGGTCAGAACGACAGCTTCACGCTGGCGGCAAAGGTACGTCCCGGCTGCGTATAGAAGTCCAGGCCCGGCTCGCTGGCGGCCACGCTGCCTTGGCGCACATCGCCCCACAGCCAGTACTTCTTGTCGAACACGTTGTTCACCGACAGCACCAGGCTGGCGTAGCGGTTAAAGCGCCACCAGCCCTGGATATCGGCCACGCCATAGCCGCCCGGCTTGAAGTAGGCGAAGGCGGTGTCGTCGGTGCGCGTCACGGCGCGCGCGCCGCGCCAGCGCAGGCTTGCGCCCTGGCCCTGGCTGCTGCTGCCGCGCTCCCACGTCAGCGCGGCGCTGGCGCGCAGCGGCGAGACGCTGTTGAGGGGCTGGCCGGTCTGCTCGTTGTTGCCGTGCGCGTAGGCCACGGCGCTGTCCACTCGCCATTGCGGCAGGAAGCGGTAGCTGCCGCGCCACTCGGCGCCGTAGATGCGCACGCTGCTCTGGTTGCGGTACTGGTACGTCGCGCGCAGGCCGGCAAGGCAAGCTGGGTCCGACGGGCAGCGCAGCGCGACTTGCTCGATGAAGTCCTTGTAGCGGTTGTCGAACACCGCGACGCTGGTCTGCACGCGCTCATCCGTATAGCGCGCGCCGATTTCGAACGAGCGGCTCTTCTCCGGGTTCAGGTCGCCATTGGGCGCGGCGCCGTAGCCCTGGATGGTGTTGCGGAAGCTGCCGTTGATCTCCTGGTAGTTGGGCGCGCGGTATCCGAATACGTACTGGGCCCACAGGTTGATGCGGTCGGTGGCTTGCCACAGCGCGGAGAGCTTGGGCGACAGCGCCGAATCGCTCTTGCTGGTGGCGGGCTTGGAAGCCACGCTGTTGTAGAGCTTGTCGTCGTCCGGGCCGAGCGAGTAGTGGTCAAAGCGCAGGCCCGGCGTGAGCGTGAAGCGGCCGCCGGCGAACTGCAGTTCGTCCTGCACGAAGATGCCGGTCTGGCGCGTTTCGCCCTTGGGAAAATCGTGGATCGGGAAGTTGTCGCCGGCCAGCGATTTGGACACCACGCCGGTGGTGCGGTTGTAGGTGGTGCCGTCGCGCATCTCGCTGGTCTGGGTACGCAGGAAGTCCACGCCGGTGATCAGGCGGTGGCCAACAACGCCGGTGTTGAACGACTTGTCGGCCTGCACGTTGAAGCCGGTCTGCTGCTGGCGAAAACCGAACAGCAGGTTGACGTCACACAGGCTGGTGCCCGCGGTGGAGCCCGAGCAACCCGAACTGGTGCGGCTGCGTACCTGGTTGGTCACGGTGTTGGACTCGCTCTCCTGGTAGAACACCGCCGCGCTCAGGCGATCGATGACGCGGCTGGCCGGCTTCCATTCGTAGTCCAGGCTGACGCGGTTGCGCGACAGGTCCTCGGTGCCGTTGGCGGAGGTCACGCGCGGCAGCGCGGTGGATAGCCGGCGGATATCGGTGAAGGTGTCGTTGTCGCGATGCTCGTAAGTCAGCTTGAAGCGATGGCCCGCGGCGGGGTCGAGCACGATCTTGCCGAGCCAGGCGTTGGTCTCGCTGTTCTGCGGATTGGCCTTGGTGCGGCCGGTCGACGTGGTGTCGTTGCCACCCATGCTCTGCACTTCGTGCCCCTTGCGGTGCGCGTACATGAACAAGCCCTTGATGGTCTCGTTGCCGCCGGCCACGCCCGCGGTCTGGCCGAAGCTGCGGTCGATGCCGTTCCACGACAGGCCGGCTTCGCCTCCCACCGCGCGCCCGCGCATGATGTCCTCGGGATTCTTGGTGACGTACGACACCACGCCGCCGATGGCGTCCGAGCCGTACAGGCTGGAAGCCGGCCCGCGCAGCACCTCGACCCGCTTGAGGAAAGAGAACTCGGGCGCGTCGCGCGTGGCGCTGGACAGGTTGGATGGGCCGCCGCCGTTGTAGTAGTCGGGCAGGCGCACGCCGTCGACCATCAGCAGCACACGGTTGTCTTCGATGCCGCGGATATTGATGCTGCCGGCGCCAAAGCGGCGGCGGTCACGGGGCACGTCGATATCGGGCTCATCGGCGAACAGGGCGGCCTCGTCAGCGGGCTGGGCGCGTTCGATCCGGCTGGCGTCGATGGCGGTGATGGTGGAGGCGACGGCGTCGGCGCGCTCCTCGGTGCGAGTGGCGGTGACCACCACCTCGCTTAAGTGGCGGGCCGGATCGGCGGCCGGCTCGGCAGCCAGGACGGGGCCGCCGAGGGCAGCGCAAACGGCGGCTATGGGCGTGGCCCGGATAGAGGCAGAGGCGCGCAAGCGCGCCAGACAGCGGCGTTTCATGGAATTTCCCCAAAGAAAGCGGAACGCTGGCTGGCTAGTGCGAAAACTGTGGCTCGCTCGCGTGGTCAGGCGTGACTCGGCGAACCCGGTCACGCATTATTGAGAATGCGAATTATTATCAATAAGTAACCATTTGTAAAGCATGGATCACCACAATCCATGCGCCTGCGTACAAAGCGCCGCGATTAGTGGCAATGCGGCAACGAAGCCGGAACGATGCCGAAACGATGCCGAAACAAAAAGGGCGGTGCCAACCGATCCGGCACCGCCCCCGAGGCGTCGCGATTGGCTACGGCAGCACGCTCAGTGCGCAGCCTCCCCGCCCACCAGGGCCGGCAGGCGATTGCCTTGCTCGTCGATCTGCAGCGGGCCGGTGCCCGAGAACCGATCGAGCGCCAGATAGATCACCGGCGTGATGAACAGCGTGATCACCTGCGAGAACAGCAGGCCGCCCACCACCGCCAGGCCCAGCGGCTGGCGCAGCTCGGCGCCCGCGCCCAGGCCGAGCGCCAGCGGCAACGCGCCCATCACGGCGGCGAAGGTCGTCATCATGATCGGGCGGAAGCGCAGCAGGCAGGCCTGCCGGATCGCGCGCGCCGGGGCCATGCCCTGCTCGCGCTGCGCCGCCAGCGCGAAGTCGATCATCATGATGGCGTTTTTCTTGACGATCCCGATCAGCATCAGCACGCCGATGGTGGCGATCAGCGACAGCTCCACGTCGAAGAGGAAGAGCGTCAGCAGCGCACCAACGGCTGCGGACGGCAGGCCGGCCAGGATGGTCAGCGGGTGGATGTAGCTCTCATACAGCACGCCCAGCAGCGTGTAGATCACCGCGAGCGCTGCCACCAGCAGCAGCACCTGCGTAGCCTGGGACGACTGGAACACCGCCGCATCGCCGCCCCAGCTCGTGAAGATCGAGCCAGGCATGGCGATCTCTTGCTTGTAGGCATCGATCTTGGCGGAGGCCGCGCCCAGCGCCGCACCCGGCGCGAGGTTGAACGACACCGTCACCGAGGGTAGCTGGCCCTGGTGGTTCACGGCAATCGGCCCGACCCGGCGCTCGGTAGTGGCGAAGGCTGAGATCGGCACCATCTGCCCGGTCTTGCTGCGCACGTAGATCTTGGAGAACGCGGTCTCGTCGGCACGGTCGATATCGGCCGCCTGCAGGATCACGTAGTAGTTGTCGATCGGCGTGTAGATGGTGGACACCTGGCGCTCACCAAAGGCGGAGTACAGCGCCTGGCGCACGTCCTGGATCTGCACGCCCAGCGCGTTGGCCTTGTCGCGGTCAATCGACAGCTGCGCTTCCAGGCCCGACTGCTGCGAATCGCTGGTGACATCGCGGAACAGCGTATCGGCGCGCATCTTGCCCATCAGCTTGTCGGAGTACTCCTGCAGCTGGCCGGCCTTCACGCTTTGCAGCGTGTACTGGTAGCGGCTCTTGCTCTGGCGCCCGCCCAGGCGCAGGTTCTGCACCGGCGAGAAGTAGACGGCCAGGCCGGCGATGCCCGAGACGTCCTTGCGCAAAGACTCCACCACCTTGGCCATCTTGGGGCGCTCGCCCAGCGGCTTGAGCTCGATGAACATGCGGCCCGTGTTGATGGCGGGGGAGGGCCCGCCACCAATCGAGATCACGATGCTGCGCACCGCTGGGTTCTTGCGCATGCGCTCTGCCGCATCGCGCAGGCGGTCGGCCATGGCGTCGAAGGAAATATCCTGCGGGCCTTCGGCATTGACCTGGATCTGCCCGATGTCTTCTTCCGGGAAGAAGCCCTTGGGGATCATCACGAACAGCACCGCGGTCAGCACGAAGGTCAGGCCGGCCACCGCCAGTACCGACTTGCGGTGCGCCAGGCACCAGTCAAGCCCGCGCGCATAGCGGTGGAGCGTGAATTCGAACAGGTTCTCGAACCACTGGGTGGAGCGCAGCCCGATGGTCTGCTTCTGTACGATGGCCGGCGCGTGGCCGGCATCCGCGTGGTCGCCATAGGCATGTTGCGACTCGTCGATCGGCACGTTCTCGGCCGACAGGAAGCGCGCGCACAGCATCGGGATCAGCGTGAGCGACACCAGCGCCGATACCAGAATGGCCAGCGAGACCACTGCTGCGAACTCGTGGAACAGCAAGCCGATCACGCCCGGCATGAAGAAGATGGGGATGAACACCGCCACCAGCGAGATCGAGATCGAGAGGATGGTGAAACCCATCTCGCGCGAGCCGACCAGCGCGGCCTTGAGCGGCGGCACGCCCTCCTCGATATGGCGCACGATGTTTTCCAGCATCACGATGGCGTCGTCCACCACCAAGCCCACGGCGAGCGTGATGGCCAGCAGCGAGACATTGTCCAGGCTGTAGCCGAAGGCCTTCATCAGCGCCACCGTGCCGATCAGCGAGATCGGCAGCGACAAGGTGGGAATCAGCGTGGCGGCGGCGCGGCGCAGGAACAGGAAAATCACCATCACCACCAGCCCGACGGTCAGCGCCAGCGTGAACTGCACGTCGTGGATGGATTCGCGGATCGACTGCGAGCGGTCGTTGACCACCGCCACGTTGACCGAATCCGGCATCTGCTGGATCAGGCGCGGCAGCGCGTTCTTGATGGCGTCCACCACCGCCACCGTATTGGCATCCGGCTGGCGCAGCACGGCCAGCACGATCGAGCGCTCGTTGTTGAGCCAGCTGCCGGTCTTGATGGTCTCGACGCTGTCTTCCACTTCGGCCACGTCAGACAGCCGCACCAGCGCGCCGCTGGGCTGGCTGGCCACGATGATGTTGCGAAACGCGTCGGCGCTGGCAAGCTGGCGGTTGGCCTGGATGGTGAGCGTCTGGCGCGCACCGTCCAGCGTGCCGACCGGTGTATTGGCGTTGGCACGGTTGAGCGCCGTGGCCAGCTCATCCAGCGTGAGGCCGCGCGCGGCAAGCGCGTCCGGGTGCGCGCGCACGCGCACGGCGAAACGCTTTTGCCCGAACACCTGCACCTGCGCCACGCCTGGCAAGGTGGCCAGGCTGGGCGAGATCAGGTTGTCGCCGAAGGCGTTGAGCTCGGCCAGGCTCATGGCCGGCGAGTTGATCGCCAGCAGCAGCACCGGCGCATCGGCCGGGTTGACCTTGCGGTACGACGGCGGCACCGTCATTTCGATCGGCAGCGCGCGCTGCGCGCGGAACAGGGCCGCTTGCACGTCCACGGCCGCGGCGTCGATGTCGCGGTCGTTGTTGAACTCGATGGTGATGCTGGAGTTGCCGAGCGTGTTCGACGAGCTGATCACCGACACGCCGGGAATGGTGGCGAACTGCTTTTCCAGCTGGGTCGCCACCGAGGCCGCCATGGTCTCGGGGCTGGCCCCGGGCAAGGTGGCCGTGACCTGGATCACCGGCGAGTTGAACGACGGCAACGCCGCGATCGGGATGGTGGGGTAGAGCGCGATGCCGGTGACGATCACTGCCAGGCATAGCAGGATCGTCATCACCGGGCGGCGGATACAAAGCTCGGACAGGGTCATGGTGTCAGTGCCCTGGGCTCAATGCCTGGCGTTGGCGTTGGTGTTGGCATCGGCGGCGGCGGCAGCGCTTGCCGCGCCGGCCTTGGCCGCGCGCGTCGCTTCCCGCACCATGCTGCCGGCGCGCAGGTTCTGCGCGCCTTCCACCACCACGCGTGTGCCGGGCGGCACGCCCTCGATCACGGCGGCGCTGGCGGTGGAGACCTGCACCTTCACCGGCATCGGCTTGACGCGGTTGTCCGCCTGCACGGCGTAGACAAAGCGGCCTTCCGGCCCCGTCACCACCGCCTGCGGCGGCACCGACAGCGCGTTCTTCAAGGTCTGCACCACGGCGTCCACGTTGGCATACGTCCCTGGCCACAGGCGCTGCTCGTCGTTGTCGAACTGCGCCTTGACGCGGATGCTGCCGTACTGCGGGTCCACCGTGTTATCCACAAAGCTGATCTTGCCGGTCACGGGGGTCTTGCTGCCGTCGTTGGGCAGCGCGGTCACGGCAACAGGGCCGGCGTGCAGGGCCTGGCGCAGCGCGGCGAGCTGGCGCTCGGGCAAGGTGAAGGTAACGGCAATCGGCTGCACCTGGGCGATGGTGACCATCGGCAGCGCGCTGTTGGGCAGCACCAGCGAGCCGGGGAACATGTTGATCACGCCGGTGCGCCCGCCGATGGTCGCGCGGATGGCGCCATAGCTGACCGCCACGCGGCTGGCCTCGATGGCGGCCTGGTCGGCGCGGATGGTCGCCTCGAAGCCATCGACCTTGGCCTGGGCCGTATCCACCGCGCTCCTGGAGATGAAATTGCGCTGCAGCAATTCATTGCTGCGCACCAGCGTGCGGCGGGCATCGGAGAGGTCGGCCTGGTCGCGCATCAACTGGGCTTGCGCCTTGGCGAGGTTGGCCTCGTCCATGCGGGTGTCCAGCGTGAAGAGCAGGTCGCCCGGCTTGACCGTCTGGCCTTCCTTGATATGCACTGTGCGCACGGTGCTGGACACTTGCGGGCGGATCTCGACCGTGGCGAGCGCGCTCACCGTGCCGTTGGCCGTCACCCGCAGCGGCACGTCGCCCTGCTGCACCGTGGCGGTGGCCACCACCACAACGGGCGGCGCCTTGGCCGCCGGCTTGGGCGCCGTCCAGGCACGCCAGCCGAACCATCCGCCAGCAGCCAGCGCGATCAAGACCGCGCCGAGCAACCAGGGCGAAACACCCTTGCCGGTACCCGTGGAAAAACTCCACTTAGCGTCGACGAAGCCCTTGGCCTGGTCGATCCCGTTCGTTTTCATGTGAGGACTCTCTTACAGTGCGCGCAAAATGCGCCCGCTCCCCGGTGGCCCGGCCTTCTGGGAAACCGGTGCCGCGCTGCGGAAAACCGCTAGTAGTACAGGATCAGGGGCGTTGAAGGCCAGTGCCCGCGCAATCCACGCCATTACAAACTATTACAGCGCGGAAGGAGCCTGCTTGTATCGAGAGCCAAACATTATCAGAAAAGCGGGGTCTGGCGGCCATTGCGTTGCCGGGTGTTGATGCTTTCTATCGACACATCGCGCGGTCCCGGCTCGATGACCACCGCGGCGCCGGCCTGGAGATCGCCGGGGGTGACCACGCTCAGGTAAATGCCGGAATAGCCGCTTTGCACCATATGCTTGATGGCATGGCGGTAGCCCATCACGGCGTTGAACTTGTAGCAGGGCTGGCGTGGCGACTCCACCCGGAGCACGACGTCGCCAATGCGCAGCAGGTCCCCCACCCACAGATCGGTCTCGAGCACGCCCTCCAGGGTCAGGTTTTCGCCCATGGCGCCGGGCACGAGCGGCTTCTCGGCCTCGGGCAGCCGCGCTTCCCGGCGGCGCGCGTTCCACCAGGCGTAGTGTTCGGCCGGGTAGGCGTAGAGCGCCTTGTCCAGGCCGCCGTGCACGCTCAGGTCAGCCTGTTCGTCGCCCGCCAGCCCCAGCGGGCGCACCGCCACCGACAGTGGGTGCAGCAAGGTGCTGAGCGGATGCTTGCGGATCCCGGACATCACCACCGCCTCGGTGCCCACCGCCGCTACGAATAGCGGGACCGCCTTGCCAACGCCGATGGCGATGAGGCGCATGCCGTTGGATATGCTCATGCCGTCTCCTTGATCCTGTGTCCCTCATCTTAGCGCCGGGGTTTTCCAAACAGAGGTATCAAGCGGCTGCAGCGTGTGCGGCGCCGCACGGCTGGCGGCTCTGTCCAGCGGGTTGGTGAGCCGGCTGGCTCAGGCCTGCTGCCGCGCCGTCTCGCGCAGGCACCAGCGCTGCCCCAGCACCCGAGCACGCTGCGACACCACCAGCGCCAGCAGCATCAGCGCTGCCGCCCCCCAGTGCAGGGAGTCGGCGCCAGCGGTCGCGTAGATCGCCGCACCGCCCATCGCGCCCAGGGCCTGGCCGAGGTAGATGGAAGACGAGTTCAGCGAAATCGATACCGCCGCGCGCTCCGGCGCCAGCGCTACCAGCCGCGCCTGCTGCGCGCTGTTGGTGGCAAAGCCGCCAACACCCCACAGCATGAAGATCAGCACCAGCGCCACCGGCCCCAGTGTCGCCAGCGGCCACAGCAGCATGGCCGCCAGCGAGGTCAGCATGGCGGCCTGAACGATGCGCGCGGGCGTGGCCCGGTCCATGCGCGACGCCGCCAGCACATTGCCGCTAACGCCGCAGGCGCCGTAAGCCAGGAACATCAGGCTGAGCGCGCCGCCGCTGATGCCATGCACGTCGCGCAGCAGCGGGGCAATATAAGTAAACAGCGTGAACATCCCGGCCGACTGGATCATGGTGGTGGCCACCACCAGCACCATCGGCGTGTGCCGCAGCACCGCGCCCCAGGCTGCCCGGCCCGCCGGTTCCACATACAGCCGCGGCGGCAAGGCCCGCCACACACCCACCGACGCGCCCAGCGCCAGCAAACCCACCAACCCCATGCTGAAGCGCCAGCCCAGCGTGCTGGCGATCCACGTCCCCATTGGCACGCCCACCACGCTGGCCACGCTCCAGCCCAGGAAGACAAAGCTGATGGCGCGCCCGCGCGTCTGCGCGTTGACCAGCAACGGCAGGGTGGCGGCGGCTTGCGGGGTGAAGATGGCCGCGCCGATCGCGCTCAGCAAGCGGATCGCCATCAGGCTGGCAAAGCTCGGCGCGAAGGCCGCGGCCAGGTGCATCGCGGCATAGACCAGCAATGAGCCCGCCAGCAGCTGCCGGCGGTCGATGCGCGAGCCTAGCGTGGCGAACAAGGGCGCGCCGACGCAGGTCGCCAGCGCGAACACGGAGATCAACTGGCCTGCGGTGCCGGCGCCAAGCTGGAAATCCCCGGCAATGTCATTGAGCATGCCGGTGACGATCATCGCGCCGGTACCGATGACAAAATTGCCAAGGCACAGCATCATGAGCCTGGGATCCATGGCGACGGGGGCGGAGAAGGCGGTGGGTAGGACGAGAAACGCGGCCAGAGGCCGCGCGGGAAGTCCGAGTGTAGCGGTTTTGCCCGGTTCGCGTTGAGCGTAGCGCACTCGCCTGCGGGGCGGGCGCCTGCGGGCTAGCGCTTAGCGCGACAGCGCCGGGGTCAGCGCCTTGGGATTGGCGATGCTGTCATGCTTGCCGCTCAGCACATCGAGGATGTTCTGGAAAGCGATGCGGAAGTACAGCTCATAGCTTTCGCGTTCGACATAGCCCAGGTGCGGCGTGCAGATACAGTTTTCCATGCGCAGCAGGGCATGGCCCTGCAGGATGGGCTCGGACTCGAACACATCGACCGCCGCCATGCCGGGGCGGCCGCGGTTGAGCGCGGCCAGCAGGGCGTTTTCCTCGACCAGCTCGGCGCGGCTGGTGTTGACGAACAGCGCGGTGGGCTTCATGCGGGAGAAGTCGGCCAGCTTGACCAGCCCGCGGGTCTCGTCACTCAGGCGCAGGTGCAGCGACAACACGTCGCTGTCGGTAAACAATTGCTCCTGCGACTCGGCCACGGCCAGGCCGTCCTCGCGCGCGGCTTTCTGCGAGTTCTCGCGTCCCCATACCAGCACATTCATGCCGAAGGCGCGGCCGTAGCCCGCCAGCAGCTTGCCGATCTTGCCGTAGCCCCAGATCCCGAGCGTCTGCCCGCGCAGCACCTGGCCCAGGCCGAAGTTGGGCGGCATGGTGGTGGACTTGAGCCCGGACTGCTGCCAGGCGCCATGCTTGAGGCTGGCCACGTACTGGGGAATGCGGCGCTGGGCCGCCATGATCAGGGCCCAGGTGAGTTCGGCCGGGGCCACGGGCGAGCCCGCGCCTTCAAGCACCGCCACGCCGCGCTCCGTACAAGCCTCGACATCCACATGGCCGCCAACGCGCCCGGTCTGGCTGATGATCTTGAGTTTGGGGAGTTTTTCCAGCAGTTGCCGGTTGATGCGCGACCGTTCGCGGATAAGCACCACGGCTTCCACGTCGGACAGGCGTGCCGCCAGCTGGCCAACGCCCTTGACGGTGTTGTTGAACACCTTGACGTCATGGCCATCGAGCAGGCTGAAGCACGACAGCTTGCGAACGGCATCCTGATAATCGTCGAGTACGGCAATCTTCATCGGAAACTCTATTTTGGCTATCGCAAGGTGCGCACACCCACATTGCCGCGCACCCATCAACGTTATAGTTTTAGCATCTGCCGCCCGACACCGCACCGAGTGCCGCACGCAGCGGGAACAATCCCGCGCGACGCGAAAGTGAGCCGGCGGACAGACAAACGAGACAATACGGCATGGCCCGGAATCGCGCACAAACATTGCTGCGGAGCAAAAAACAGCGGCGAGCGGCGGTGGTATCCTTGCCGGTTCCGGTGCCGCCCCAGATTGTCGGTCGAGCCTTGCTCCCGTCACCCGGGCCACGCCGGACAAAGCCTGCCCGGCCCTGCCACAGGCGAAGCGCCACTGTAGCGCAGCAGCGGGGCTTGTCGCGACCTTTTGCGCAGTTCCGGTCGCTGCGCAGTTGTAACGGGATGTGACGATCCTGGCCTGAGCCGCCCTACCCGGCCCGGTGCGGAACCAGCGGCGAATTGCCGCGGTCTGCCCAGGTCATGGGGCGCTGCCAGCCGTCTTCCGACCGCGGCAACCGGCCTGGCTTTGCAAGATTTCCTTTACGCTTTGGAGTAGCAGTATGAACCACCCCGCCATGCAGGGCACGCCCGCACTCAACGTACCGGCCTGGGTCAAGCACCAGAAGCTGGTCGCCTGGGTGGCCGAGTTCGCGGCCCTCGCCAAACCCGACAATATCTACTGGTGCGACGGCTCGCAGGAAGAGTACGACCGCCTGTGCGAGCAGATGGTCGCCGCCGGCACCATGAAGCGCCTGAACCCGGCCAAGCGCAAGAACTCGTTCCTGGCGCTGTCCGACCCGTCCGACGTGGCGCGTGTGGAAGACCGCACCTTCATCTGCTCGCAGAAGAAGGAAGACGCCGGCGCCACCAACAACTGGACCGCACCGGCTGAAATGCGCCAGACGCTGTCCGGCCTGTTCGATGGCTGCATGCGCGGGCGCACGCTGTACGTGGTGCCGTTCTCGATGGGCCCGCTGGGCTCGCCGATCGCCCACATCGGCGTGGAACTGTCGGATTCGCCGTACGTTGCCGTCAATATGCGCATCATGACCCGCATGGGCCGCGCCGTGTTCGACGTGCTGGGCACCGATGGCGAGTTCGTGCCGTGCGTGCACACCGTGGGCAAGCCGCTGGCTGCCGGCGAGAAAGACGTGGCCTGGCCGTGCAACCCGACCAAGTACATCGTCCATTTCCCGGAAACGCGCGAAATCTGGTCGTATGGCTCGGGCTACGGCGGCAACGCCCTGCTGGGCAAGAAGTGCTTCGCGCTGCGCATTGCTTCCACCATGGGCCGCGACGAGGGCTGGCTGGCCGAGCACATGCTGATCCTGGGCGTGACCTCGCCGGAAGGCAAGAAGTACCACGTGGCCGCCGCGTTCCCGTCGGCCTGCGGCAAGACCAACTTCGCCATGCTGATCCCGCCCAAGGGCTTCGAAGGCTGGAAGGTCACCACCATCGGCGACGACATCGCCTGGATCAAGCCGGGCCAGGACGGCCGCCTGTACGCCATCAACCCGGAAGCCGGCTACTTCGGCGTGGCCCCGGGCACCAGCGAGAAGACCAACTTCAACGCGATGGCTACGCTGAAGGAAAACGTCATCTTCACCAACGTGGCGCTGACCGATGACGGCGACGTGTGGTGGGAAGGCATGAGCAAGGAAGCCCCGGCGCGCCTGATCGACTGGCAGGGCAAGGACTGGACCCCGGCCATCGCCAAGGAAACCGGCGCCAAGGCTGCCCACCCGAACGCCCGCTTCACCGCCCCCGCAGTGCAGTGCCCGTCGATCGACGATAACTGGGACAACCCGGCTGGCGTCGCCATCGATGCGTTCATCTTCGGCGGCCGCCGCTCCACCACCGTGCCGCTGGTGACCGAGGCTCGCAACTGGACCGAAGGCGTCTACATGGCCGCCACCATGGGCTCGGAAACCACCGCCGCCGCCGCTGGCCAGCAAGGCGTGGTGCGCCGCGACCCGTTCGCCATGCTGCCGTTCTGCGGCTACAACATGAGCGACTACTTTGGCCACTGGCTGACGCTGGGCAAGAAGCTGGAAGCGTCAGGCGCCAAGCTGCCGGGCATCTACTGCGTCAACTGGTTCCGCAAGGATGAGGCCGGCAACTTCGTGTGGCCGGGCTTTGGCGAGAACATGCGCGTGCTGTCGTGGATGATCGACCGCGTCGAAGGCCGTGGCAAGGGCACCGACCACGTGTTCGGCACCTCGCCCGGCTTCGAGGACCTGAACTGGGAAGGCCTGGATTTCACCAAGCAGCAGTTCGAGCAGGTCACCTCGATCGATCGCGCCGCCTGGCAACAGGAGCTGGCGCTGCATGACGAGCTGTTCACGCAGCTCAAGCACAACCTGCCGCAAGCCCTGGTGGATGCCAAGTCCGCGCTGGCCAAGCGCCTGGCTGCCTAAATAACAGGCACATCCGCCGAAGCCGTCGAACAGGCCAAAGCCCACTCCATCAAACGGGGGTGGGCTTTTTTCATTGGGACCCGGCCGGTCCGCCCTCCGTGCTCCCTTGCTCCACGGCGAACTTCACCAGCTCCGCGCGGCCTTCGATGCCCAGCTTGCGCCGCAGGTTGAGCCGGTGGGTCTCGATGGTGCGCACCGACACGCCCAGCGCGGCGGCAATGTCCTTGTTGGCCTGGCCGCGGCCGATGCAGTTGAAGATGTCGCGCTCGCGCGGGGTGAGCGCATCGAGCGGCCCGGCGGCCGGGCTTTGCTCGGCCATGCTGCGGGCAATGCGGGCGCTGTAGAAGACGCGGCCTGCCAGCACCGCGGCAATGGCGGCCATCAGCTCGTCGGCGGGCGCATCCTTGAGCACATAGCCGCGCGCGCCGGCGCGAATCGCCTGGCGCACGTATTCGAGGTTATCGTGCATCGACACGATCAGCACGGCCAGCTCCGGATAGTCCTCATGCAGCGCGGCGGCCAGCGCGATGCCGCCCATGCCGCGCATGCCGATATCGGTGATGACCAGTTCAGGCATCTGCTCGGCGCTGGCCCGCGCCAGCCAGGCCAGCGCGGCCTCGCCGTCGTCGGCTTCGCCCACCACCGCAAGCTCGGGCTGCAGGGCAAGGCGCATGCGCATGCCGTCGCGCACCAGCGCATGGTCGTCGATCAGCAGGACGCGGGCGGGGGCGGAGGTCATGAGTGGGGGGTTTCCTTGTCAATCTGGCGAATCCGGCGAATCCGGGTTGTGGCGTGTGGCCGACTGCGCCGGCACCACCGGCACCACCGCGCTCAACCGGGTCGAGCCCGGCCCGGAGACGATATCAAACTCGCCGCCCAGCGCGGCGATGCGCTCGCGCAGGTTGCGCAGGCCGATGCCGCGCTTCGGATCGAGCTGCATGCGCGCCACGTCAAAGCCGGCGCCGTCATCCTGCACGGTCAGCCGGGTAGCGCTGGCATCGAACGCCAGCACCAGCGTGACATGGCGCGCATGCGCATGCCGCTCCACATTGGTCAGTGCTTCCTGGGCGATGCGATAGAGGGCCGTGGCCTGCTCGTCGGCGAGTTCGCGCGGCTTGCCCGTGTGCGACACGGAAATCCGCAGCCCGCTGCCTTCCTGCATCTCGCGTGCCAGGTGCTCCAGCGCGGCGAGCAGGCCAAGGTCATCAAGCAGGGCAGGGCGCAGGTTGCGCGCCACCCGGCGCACCTCGTTGAAGACCGTATCCAGGCGGACCAGCGCCGTGCCGAGCACGGGCGCCACCGACTGGCCTTGATCCGGGGCCATGCGCAGGCGGTTGGCGGCTGTCTCCAGCAGCAGCTTGACCGACACCAGCAACTGGCTGATGCCGTCGTGCAGCTCGCGCGACAGCCGCGCGCGCTCCTCTTCCTGCGACTGCACCACACGCTGCGCCAGCTGCCGCAGCTTGGCGTCGGCCTCGCGGTGCTCGCTCACATTGAGCGCCAGGCCGCTGGCGGCCACCAGCAGGATGCTGATCGCGGCAATCACCCCGATCCACGCCATGGTTTCGCGGATATCGGTCTCCGCCCGCGCATCGAGCTGGCGCAGGGTGCGCTCCACGTCGTCGAGATAGATGCCGGTGCCCAGCATCCAGTTCCACTCCGGCACGGCGACCACGTAGCCCAGCTTGGGGGCCAGTTGCTGCGAGGACGGCTTTCTCCACATATAGCGCACCGACCCACCGCCGGAGCGGGCTGCGGCGATCAGCTTCTGGATGGTGAGCGCGCCCTGCGGGTCTCGCAGGCTCCATAGATCCTGTCCGACCAGCTCAGGCTGGCGCGGGTGCATCAGGTTGCGGCCTTGCAGGTCATAGAGAAAGAAGTAGCCGTCGGGGCCGTAGTCCAGGCGCGCCAGGGCCTGCATGGCGGCATCACGGGTGGCCGCATCGTTGTGGCCCGAGCGCACCATCGGCGCGATCGCGCTTTGCGCCAGTTCTACGTAGTGGCGCAGCTCGACCTCCTTGCTCTGCAGGTAGGCCGCCTCGACCAGGGCGCGCTCGTGACTTGCCAGCTGGGTGGCTTGGTAGCGCACGGCCAGCGCGATGCCGAACATGGCCACAGCGAGCGGCGCGACGGCCAACAACAGGATTTTCTGACGGAGTTTCATCGGGACCGGGTAAACACGGATGACGCGCAAGCGGCATGCGAGCGTCGATCTGCGTAGTAATACGCAGCATCGCTGCGTAGTTCCGCGCTTGTGCCGCCAGGGACGGGTGTCAATACTACACGCCGGACGCGCGCGCGCCGTGCAAGCGGCGTAATGCATGTGTCCTGCGCAGTGGGTGCGGCTAGCGTCATGCTGTTTGCATCGCCCGCCTGCGACGACCAGATCCGGATCTTGCGAGACTTACCGGGCGTCGACGGAGACATGGCAGGGACCATCCCGCCACCCACCCC
>NZ_JBXASU010000101.1:0-25096 GCF_058809705.1 Cupriavidus sp. MPR-AND1C
GAGGGGCGGGTGTTTCGCGTCATGGTTGGCATTTTATCTTGCTATGATTCTTGTTTGGACTTTTGATGACCGCGCCCACAATGGATCAATCCGCAGACCAGACCACCCACTTCACTTATACCCAGGCCCAGCTCAGCGAGATGGCCGCCGATGTGCTGCGGGTGGCACGCGAGCTGGGCGCCACCGACGCGGCTACCGAGATCTCCGAGGGCAGCGGCCTGTCGGTGTCGGTGCGCAAGGGCCAGGTGGAAACCATCGAGCAAAACCGCGACAAGGTAGTGGGCGTCACGGTCATGATCGGCCAGCGGCGCGGCAACGCCAGCACCTCGGATTTCTCGCCGGCGGCCCTGCGCGCCACGGCCGAGGCGGCTTACAACATCGCTCGCTTCACCGCGGAAGACGATTGCGCCGGCCTGGCTGAAGAAGCGCTGCTCGAGCGCAACCCGCTGGACCTCGACCTGTTCCACCCCTGGAATATCGACGCCGAGCAAGCCATCGAGCTCGCGCGGCGCGCCGAGGCGGCCGCCTTCGCGGTCTCGCCGCGCATTCGCAACAGCGATGGCGCTAGTGTGTCGGCCCAGCATTCGCAGTTCGTGCTGGCCACTTCGCGCGGCTTCACGGGCGGCTATCCGTATTCCCGCCACTTTATTTCCTGCGCGCCGATCGCCGGCACCGGCAGCGGCATGCAGCGCGACGACTGGTACTCGTCCAAGCGCGCACCCGGCGCGCTGGCTGCGCCCGAGGACATCGGCCGCTATGCCGCCGAGCGCTCGCTGGCCCGCCTGAATGCACGCCAGTTGTCGACGCGCCGCTGCCCGGTGCTGTTCGAGGCACCTCTGGCCGCCGGTCTGCTCGGCGCCTTCGTGCAGGCCGTGTCCGGCGGCGCGCTGTACCGCAAGTCGACCTTCCTCTATGACACATTGGGCAAGGCGGTGTTTGCGCCACATATCCATATCCACGAGCAACCCCACCTGCCGGGCGCCATGGGCAGCGCACCCTTTGACGAAGAAGGCGTGAAGACCCACGCGCGCGATGTGGTGCGCGGCGGGGTGGTAGAAGGCTATTTCCTCTCCACCTACTCGGCGCGCAAGCTGGGCATGACGACCACCGGCAATGCCGGCGGCTCGCACAACCTGACGCTCTCCAGCAAGCTGACCACGCCGGCAGACGACTTCGCCGGCATGCTGCGCAAGCTGGGCACCGGCCTGCTGGTGACCGAGCTGATGGGGCAGGGCGTGAACTATGTGACGGGCGATTACTCGCGCGGCGCGTCGGGCTATTGGGTCGAGAACGGCGTGATCCAGTACCCGGTGGAAGAAATCACCATCGCCGGCAACATGAAGGAGATGTTCCTGCAGATCGTGGCCATTGGCGCCGATGCGCTGGTGCGCGGCACCAAGGAAACCGGCTCGGTCCTGATCGAGCAGATGACCATCGCCGGCGGCAACTAAGAGGCTGTTTCAAAATGAAGCGAAGCGGTTCTGGCTAGGCGCGCGGCCGCAGACAGTACAAGCGGTACGGCAAGGTCGCGCAACGACGCCAGAATCTTTTTGAAATGGCCTCTAAAACGACAGCGGCGGCCTGAAGACAGGCCGCCGCGCGTAAAACGTCAGCGTCGCTTGAAACTTACCGTTTGAGGCGACCGTTATTCCTCGCCCGAGGGCGGGCGCTCGTACGTCACGAACGCATAGTCGAAACCATTCGCCTCCGAATGATGCCGCTCGCGCTGCGTCGCGATCCACTGCCGCGCGTCAATGGCCGGAAACACCGCGTCGCCTTCCACATCCGCATCGATTTCCGTCACCACCAGCCGGTCCGCGCTGGGCAGGGCCTCGGCATACAGCTGCGCGCCGCCGATCAGGAAGATCTGCTCAACGCCCACGCATAGCCGCTGCGCTTCTTCCAGCGAGTTCGCCACGTCGCAGCCTTCGATGCGCAGGTCGCGGTTGCGGCTCACCACAATATTGCGCCGGCCCGGCAGCGGCCGGCCGATCGACTCCCACGTCTTGCGGCCCATCACGATGGGCGCGCCCATGGTGGTGCGCTTGAAGTGCGCCAGGTCCTCGGGCAGGCGCCAGGGCAGGGTGTTGTCGCGGCCGATCACGCCGTTGCGGGCTTTCGCCACGATCAGGGTCAGCAGCGTCATACGGCCACCGGTGCCTTGATGGCCGGATGCGATTCGTAGCCCACCAGTTCGAAGTCCTCGTATTTGTAGTCGAAGATGCTGTCCGGCTTGCGCAGGATCTTCAGTTGCGGCAACGCCATCGGCGTGCGCGCGAGCTGGGTTGCCACCTGCTCGGCATGGTTGCTGTAAATGTGGCAGTCGCCGCCGGTCCAGATGAAGTCGCCCACCTCCAACCCGGTCTGCTGCGCGATCATGTGCGTCAGCAGTGCATAGCTGGCGATATTGAACGGCACGCCAAGGAAGATGTCGGCGCTGCGCTGGTACAGCTGGCAGGACAGGCGGCCATCGGCCACGTAGAACTGGAAAAATGCATGGCAGGGCGGCAGCTTCATCTGCGCGATCTCGCCCACGTTCCAGGCAGATACGATCAGCCGGCGCGAATCGGGATTGCTGCGGATCTGCGCCATCAGGTCGGTGATCTGGTCGATGTGGCGGCCATCCGGCGTGGGCCACGCGCGCCACTGCGAGCCATAGACCGGCCCGAGCTCGCCGTTCGCGTCGGCCCATTCGTCCCAGATGCTGACGCCGTTGTCCTTCAGGTACTGGATGTTGGTCGAGCCCTTCAGGAACCACAGCAGTTCGTGAATGATCGACTTCATGTGCAGCTTCTTGGTGGTCACCACCGGGAAGCCCTCGCGCAGGTCGAAGCGCATCTGGTAGCCAAACACCGAGCGCGTGCCGGTGCCGGTGCGGTCGGCCTTTTCGGTGCCATGCTCTTGCACATGGCGCATGAAGTCGAGGTACTGTTTCATCGGCGCGGGTGTTGGGGAAAAGTGACGCGACAGCGGTGTGCGCGTATGGCAGGCAATCTGCTAACCGGATAGCAACTTGCTAAAGAGTTAGCATTTTATCGCAAAGCAAAACGGGCCGCCTTGTGGCGACCCGTGGCGACCCGTTTTCAGGTTCCAGCTAGCTCGGCGGCGCTGGCGCCGTCGCGCGTTACTGCGCAGCCGTAGCCGGAGCCCGGCGCTTTTGCACCAGGTAGCCAGCGCCCAGCACGCCGCCGACGACCACCACGAACAAGCCGTAGTAGGCCAGTGCGTTGCTGTCGAAGAACGCCTTCACCAGCGGCTCGCTCACGATCATCTTGACTGCCGTGAAGGCCAGCACGCCGGCACCCGCGAAGATGATCGAGGGGAAGCGCGACATCAGCTTGAGCACCAGGCTCGAGCCCCACACCACGATGGGGATGCTGATGAGCAGGCCCAGCACCACCAGCAGGAAGCTGCCGTGCGCAGCGCCGGCCACAGCCAGCACGTTGTCCACGCCCATCACCGCATCGGCGATGATGATTGTCTTCATCGCGCCCACCAGGGTGGTTGCGCCCGCGCCATGTTCGTCGCCGTTGCCGTCATCGGACAGCAGCTTGTAGGCGATCCACACCAGGGCCGCGCCGCCGATCAGCAGCAAGCCAGGGATCTTGAGCAGCCACACCACGCCGACCGTCATGGCCGAACGGACCACGACCGCGCCGACAGTGCCCCAGATGATGGCCTTCTTCTGCAGGTGGGGCGGCAGGTTACGCGCCGCCAGGGCGATCACGATCGCATTGTCGCCGGCCAGCACCAGGTCAATGACGACGATGGATAGCAGTGCCGTCAGGAACTGCATCGTGAACAAATCGGTAAACCATTCCATGAAATCTCCTCGGACAACGAATAGCTAAGAGCCGTGCATACGCACCGGTTTGGCCTGGAGACATGATGTGTGGGAGCTTGGGGGCGCCTTTGCAAACCATGAAACCAGGTTGCAAAGGTCTTGCTCGACCGCCGATGGTACTTGGCGCGGTCAGCACAACCGGAGACTGTCAGTCCCGGAATGACGATTGTGCTAAGGGCATGGCCCCGGAGCTACTCCCCTTTGAGGGGCGATCCAATCCGGGCGAGCCCGAAGCAGATACGCTGAGGCGGATTATAAACGATGCTGCGTATTTTTTGTGGGGGCGCCGTGGCGGCATTGGGGTGGCATCGCGGCGGCAAAAATGCTGTTGAACAAGGCGCACTTTCTGGTTTTCATTGCATTGTGGGTTTTGTGCAATGCGGTAAGCACACTCCGCGCTCGCCAGCTATCCTGAGAAGACTTGCATCGGCTGATGCGCCCCAGACGTCACCGGAGGCGGATCCCTTGCAACTCCCGCGCATGCCGTGACGTGCGGGCCCCTGGGGGTTTTATGCAGTGCCCATCGACCATCAAGGAAACGTCATGCCGGCAGTCCCGACCCCGCTGAATCCACTGAACGTACGCCTCAATCACGCCCAGGCCAATCACAACGGCACCTCCGCCCTGAAACCCAACGGCTCCCCCGCCAGCAGCGTCGTCGTCGGCAACGGCCATGCACAGCCCAACCCGGTGCCCCGGCTGGACTTCATCCAGCAGTACCACGAGGACAGCGGCGCGCTGCGCGGCGAGATCACGCGGGGCCTGCTGGCCGGCGCCGCCAGCATCAGCCCCAAGTTCTTCTATGACGTGCTCGGCTCGCGCTTGTTCGAGGCCATCACCGACCTGCCCGAGTACTACCCCACGCGCACCGAGGCCTCGGTCTTTTCGGCATTTGCTCCCGCCATGGCCGCGCGCGCCGGCAGTGGCTGCGTGCTGATCGACCTTGGCGCGGGTAACTGCCAGAAAGCGGCCCGGCTCTTCGGCAGCCTGCAGCCGGCGCAATACGTGGCGCTGGATATCTCGGTGGAGTTCCTGCGCGGCACGCTGTTCTGCCTGCAGCAGCAGCATCCGCAGATTCCCATGCTTGGCCTGGGCGCCGACCTGTGCGTGCCGCTCGATCTGCCGCCCGAGGTCAGGAGCGGGCGCCGTCTGTTTTTTTATCCAGGATCGAGCATCGGCAATTTCGCACCAGCCCAGGCGCAGGCCTTGCTGCAGCGGCTGCGGGCCGCGGCGGGCAGGGGGGATGGTGTGCTGATCGGCGTGGACCTGCTCAAGGACGAGCAGGCGCTGGTGGCCGCCTACGATGACCCGCTGGGCGTGACCGCCGCCTTCAATCGCAATGTGCTGCGCAACCTGAATCGCATCGTGGGCAGCGACTTCCAACTGGAGGACTGGCGCCATGTGGCCAGCTTCGACCGCGAGGGGTCGCGCATCCAGATGCACCTGCAAGCCGAGCGCGAGGTCACCGTGCGCTGGGCGCAGGGTAGCCGCGGCTTCCACGCGGGCGAGCAGATTCATACGGAGGACTCGTATAAATACCGGCCGGACGACTTCGCTGCCTTGCTCGAAGCTGCGGGTTTCGTCGATCCGCTCTGGTGGAGCGATCCGCGCGGATGGTTTGCGGTGTTCCACGCTCGGGCCTGAAGCCACCGGGCACCCTGTGAGGGGGCAGGTGGGGCTGGTGTCATAATGCCCGCATCTCTTCGGCGAAAGGTGCGACGCATGACGCACGCGGCTCGCCGGATCACGCAACCGGGTGCCAACCCGATTCTTCGGCAGGGTGTTCGATGAGCGGCTTTTCCATGCTTCCCGACCTTCATTTCAACGGCGGCAAGGCCGTCTGGGCCGATGCCCGGCGGCTGCCGCGCGAAGGCCTGGCGCAGGCGCTGGTGGAAGCGCGCAACCGCACCCTGGCCTGGCTGGCCGCTTTTGGCCAGACCCGGCGCGGCTGGGCGGTGCCTCGCCAGGATTTTGCCGACCCGCCACTGTGGACGCTCGGGCATGTGGCCTGGCATGCCGAATGGTGGTGCCTGCGCGACGTGCGCACGCTCGAGCGCGATGGCGCCTGGCTGCAGGTGGCCAGTGTGCCGTCGCTGCTGACCGGCGCGGACGAGTGGTTCGATCCCGATCGCATTGATCCCGATGCCCGCTGGGAGGTCACGCTGCCCGACGTGGCCGTGGTCAAGCGCTACGCCGCCGACGTGCTCGATGCCGTCCTGCGCCGGCTGGCGGCGCAACCCGACGATGGCGATGTCACGCTCTACGCCTGGCGCCGCGCGCTGTTTCACGAGGATCGCCAGGGCGAGGCCATCGCCGCGCTGCTGCAGGCGCTGGGCGTTGCCCCCGTGGAGCCCGCGGTCGTCCTGCCGTCGGTATCGGTGCCGCACGGCGGCACCTTGCAGTTTCCCGGCGGGCGTTTCATCCAGGGCTGGACCGCGCCGGATGGCTTCGCGCTGCCCGACGAGTTGCCAGCGCAGCCTACCTATGTGCCCGCTTTCGAGATGGATGCCGCGCCGGTCAGCAACGCGCAGTTCCTCGATTTCGTAGAGGACGGCGGCTACGAGCGCGCGTCGTGGTGGTCGGCGGCGGGTCGCCAGTGGCTGATGATGCAGGATCGCTCGGCGCCACGCTACTGGGCCCGCCATCCTGAGTCACGGGCCTGGATGGCCTTGCGCTTCGGCAGTTTGCGTACGTTGAACTCTGACGAGGCGGTACGTCACGTCAGCTTGTTCGAGGCGCAAGCCTGGTGCGCCTGGGCGGGCCGGCGCCTGCCGACGGAAACGGAATGGGAGCTGGCGGCGGTCCAGGATCGGGGCGGCCTGCGCTGGGGCATGGTGCGCGAGTGGACGGCGACGCCGTACGAGCCCTACGCGGGATTCGAGGCGGACCCTGCCGATATGGAATACGTGCACTGTTTTGCCAGCCACCAGGCGGTACGGAGCACGTCTTTCGCCAGCCCGGCGCGCCAGCGTCATGCACGCGCGCGCATGGCGCTGCTGCCCGAGGACGATTTCGCGTTCGTCGGCTTTCGCAGTTGTTCGATGTAGCGGGGCGCTGGCCGCCTGTGGCGAGCGCCGTTGGTTGAGGCGGCCAAGGAAGGCTAAAGAAAAAGGCACCCGAAGGTGCCTTTTTCTTTAGCTTTGCGAGGGATCACCGCCTAAGCGGTGATCCTGTTCAGCCTGGCGAATCAACGCTCGAAACGCGAGCGGCCACCGGTGTTGCCGTTGCCGTTGCGCTGACCGCTGCCGAAGCTGCGGGGCGCGCCTTCACGGTTGCCATCGCGGTTGCCGAAGCTGCGGCCTTCGCCGCCACGGTAGCCACCGTTACCGCCATTGCCGGCAGCACCGCCGCCAAAGCCGCCACGATTGCCGTCGCCGAAGCTGCGGGGAGCCGCGCCGTCACGATTGCCGAAGCCGCGGTTGTCGCCGCCACGGTAGCCGCCTTCGTTGTTGAAGCTGCGCTGGCCGCCGGCTGCGCCCTGGCCACGATAGCCGGTGCTGTTGCCATTGGGGTTGCCCAGGCTGCTGCGGTCGCCGAAGCCACGGTTGCCGTCGCGGTCGCCGAACGGGCGATCGCCTGCGGGGCGCGGGGCGCCGTCACGGCTGCCGAAGCCGCGGCTTTCGCCGCCGCCGAACTTGCGGTCGCCAAAGCTGCGGTTTTCACCGCCGCGATAGCCGCCGCCATTGCTGTTGCCACGGTAGCCGCCACGGTCGCCACCCGGCTTGCCGGCGAAGCCCGAACGCGGCTTCGGCGAGCGACGCGGCTCCAGGCCTTCGATCACCGATGCGTCGACACGGTTGTTGGTGAAGCGCTCGATGCGCTTCCACTGGAACATGTCGCCGTGGTTCACCAGGTTGATGGCGACGCCCGAGCGGCCGGCACGGCCGGTACGGCCAATACGGTGGACGTAGTCTTCCGCTTGCTTGGGCAGGTCGAAGTTGACCACGTGGGTGATATCGGGCACGTCGATGCCGCGTGCGGCCACATCGGTTGCCACCAGGATGCGCAGGTTGCCGCGGCGCAGCGAGGTCAGGGTGCGGTTGCGCGCGCCCTGGGTCATGTCGCCGTGCAGCGCGCCGGCTGCGAAGCCGGTGTCCGACAGGCGCTCGGCCAGCGAATCGGCATCGCGCTTGGTCGCGGTGAAGACGATGGCTTGCTTGAGCGTGGTGTCGCGCAGCAGGTGGTCCAGCAGCTTTTCCTTGTGCGACATGTCGTCGGTGAAGTGCAGGCGCTGTTCGATATTGCTTTGGTCGGCGCGGGTCGCGGCGATTTCGATGCGTTGCGGATCGCGCAGCTGACGCGAAGCCAGCTGGGCGATGCGGCCGTCCAGCGTGGCCGAGAACATCAGCGTCTGGCGGGTGGCCGGGGTGGCGGCAACGATGGCATCGATGTCGTCGGCGAAGCCCATGTCGAGCATGCGGTCGGCTTCGTCGAACACCAGCATGTCCAGTTGGGACAGGTCGATACGGCCGGCTTCAACGTGGTCCAGCAGGCGGCCCGGGGTAGCGACCAGGATGTCAGGCATCTTGGACAGCGCGGCGAGCTGCTTCGGGTAAGGCATGCCGCCCAGGATGCTGGCGCAGACGATGCGGCGCAGGTGGCGGCCGTACTTGGCGGTGGCTTCGGTAACTTGCAGGGCCAGTTCGCGGGTCGGGGTCAGCACCAGCAGCGCGGGTTGCGCCGGCGACGGACGGGGGCGCTTGCCCTTCATGCGCTTGACCGGATCGTCCGAACGCGGGCGATTCGGCGAAGCCTTCTCGCTGATGCGTTGGATCGCCGGCAGGATGAAGGCGCCGGTCTTGCCCGAGCCGGTCTGGCTCGACACCAGCAGGTCGCGGCCAGCCAGGAAGGCGGGGATCGCTTGTGCCTGCACCGGGGTCGGCGTGGTGTAGTTCAGTTCAACCAGGGCGCGAAGAATGGCTTCTTCGAGGCCGAGCTTGGCGAAGCCGTTTTCGGCATTGATGGCAACAGCGGCAGGCGCCACGGCGGCTTCCGGGCTGAGGATGGCGTCGAGCTTGTCGAGCGGGCTCGGTTCCTGGATAGCGGGGGTGGCGATGGCTGCGGCTTCGATCGATGCGTCGGCGGCGGAGGCAAAATCTTGCTCCGCACGAATGTCGTGCTGGGTCATGTCGTAATTTTCTTTAAATGCATGGCACCCCATGCCGAACTAGCGAACAGGGGCGGGCGCAGTGCAAAGTCTTAAAAAGGCTTCGGCGCCAATCGGTGAGGCCGTTACGACAGACACAGCTGGCAGTACGGCGGCAGGCAGGGTGACACCGGGCACAAGGCCGGGCGGCAGTCCCTGGCAGGCAAACAGCTCTATAGAGCTATTCAACAGGATCGGAGACGAGGCGACGTCGGTGAGAAATGCGTTCTGTCGGGTATCACCATTTGGCCTTGATGCAGCAAACAGCACGGCAACATAAAGCAGGCCAGTCGGCGGGACCGGGGAGCAGAGCTTGAGAGCGGGGGCGGTATCGCCTGCCGGAAGAACCCGGCTGGCGTGTTGCACAACTCACAGTGCGAACTCACGGCGCGAATTATAGCAGAAACAAAAGTAAGTTTGTTGCACTGCGATAGGAATTCCTTTTTGAGCCCGATATGCGGCGGAAGCGCGAGATCTTGTGTGTCATTGCGCACTTTTTTGGCATTTACCCCTGCCGCATTCAACGTTGCATCCGCGGGCCGCCTGCCTATACTGAAGCCGTCGGGCACACGGTTGCCCGGCAAGGTGGCGGACCTGGAATACCCGCTGACCTTCCTCGGCGCTTTGCTTTAAGTGCTGCTAGCCGCTGATATCGCGGCAGTCGGCGTCACTGCCAGCTTTCCTTCGGCTCTCCGGGTGGTCCGGAGGGACGTCCGCGTCATGGGCGGAATCATGGGAAACGCTGCTTGCAACGACTGTTGCCGCGATAGCGCCGGCGTTGACCTGGAAGGTCCGGACCGTCCGCAACCAGCCCGCCAGTTTCCTGGCGGGCTTCTCGTTTGCGGGGCTGGAGGTTCTGCTAACAGCGCCTCGCCATGCCGCTGCGTTTCCTTTGCGCGACATAAGTCACCCATGGATACCTTTGCTAACAGCCTGAAGCTCCGGGTCAGGCTATTCTCGCTCCTGAACAACACAGGCGAGCGAGAGAACAATATGCGAAAGATTCTGTTGTGCGCGGCGGCAGTAGCAGGCTTAGCGGGTGGGTTGGGCGTGGCGCCGGCGGCGCTGGCCCAGGTGTCAATCAATGTGGCGATTGGCGTTCCGCCGCCGGCCCCCGTCTATGAAGCTGTCCCGGTCGCGCGTCCCGGCTACGTCTGGGCTCCCGGCTACTGGGATTGGGACGATCGCGGCCATAAGCACAAGTGGAAAAAGGGCAAATGGGAGCGCGAGCGTGCTGGTTACGTGTACGAGGCGCCGCGCTGGGTGCAGGCCAGCGGTGGCTGGGTGCTGGTGCCCGAGCGCTGGGATGGGCGAGGCGACGGCGGGTACGGCAAGAAAGACAAGGGCTATCACTGTCCCCCGGGGCACGCCAAGAAGGGCGAGTGCTGAAGAGGGCGTGGCGCGTTTCTTGGGCGGTGAGGATTTTGATATACTCCGGCCTGCTCCGGGATCCGCGCCGTCAAGGCGCATTCACCGATCCGGGAGTGTCTATCCTCTCGCCGTAGTTCAATGGATAGAACACGCGCCTCCTAAGCGTGAAATGCAGGTTCGATTCCTGCCGGCGGGACCACCCCACGGGTCTCAGCGATCCATCAAAAAAGCTCCCCCAGTTGAAATGCAGCGGCTTGCCGCCGCACGGCGGACGTCTCAATGCGTCCCCATCTTCGAAAACAGCTGAATCACCGCCACCCCCGCAATAATCAGCCCGATCCCCACCCAGGCCGCCAGATCCGGCACTTGCCGATACAGCACGCTGGCGATCAGCGTCACGAGCACGATCCCCGCGCCGCACCAGATCGCGTAGGCGATGCCTACGGGCACGGTCTTCATGACCTGCATCAGCAGGACGAAGGCGCTGGCATAGCCGGCCACGACCAGCACGCTTGGCCACAGGCGCGTGAAATTCTCGGCGGCCTTGAGGCTGCTGGTGGCAATGACTTCGGCCGCGATGGCGAGGGCCAGTAGTACATAGGCATTCATTGTTGGGTCCTTCACGTTGGCTGTCGCTGGGGCCACATTTTCCCATGGCTGCCCGGCGGGCCTTGCCAGGTGTACAGTGCAAAGCATGGTCGAGGCCGCTTTGCGGTCTGACGATCCCTCCTTTCGGGTGGTTGTCCCTTGCCGGGATGCCATCTTCAATCGAGGTAGAGCGCGTTGTTCAGGCGCCGGTAGTTCGGAGCATCGTTGTGGGGTGGTCGCGGTAGCCCCGACCAGCAGGCAGTTGTGATAAAGCCAGCGGCGGGTGAGTCAGGTTCGCAGGGGGAGCGCCATGAAAGGCGAGGATGAGGTTCAGACCGTGTGGCCGCAGGTGGATGGCCAGACGACGGGTCAGGGACTCTGGCAGAACACCATTGCCGCAGCGGATGTGGCACTGGAAGAGGCGTCGCGCATACAGCGAGGCGTGCAGCACAACCTGAAGCTCCAGCAGGAGGTGAGGGCGCTGCGCGAGGAGTTGCGCAAGGCGCATGGCGAGCTGGATCGCTACCGTGGCATGCACGCGCGCGTGGTGGTCGGCATGCGTCAGCTGGAGGAGGATAACGCTGGCGAGATCAGCCGACTGCGCGCCGAGAGCGAGATGCTGATGGTGCGCCACCGGGTCTACAAGCTGCTCGCCGAGCACTATGCGCTCACCGCGCTGCGCTTTGATCCCGCCACGTTTGCCGAGCATCGCGACCGGGTGCTGCAGCACATCCTGTTCCAGCGGCGCAAGGGCGCATCGGTCTCCGGGATCGGCGCCGCGGATATCGCTTTCCTGCTGCTATAAGCGCGCGCCTAACCGGCCTTGGCGGCGGTGCGTGGGCGCAGGACCATCAGCGCCAGCATGCCGCCCACCACGCCCCAGAAGGCCGACCCGACGCCGGCCAGCGTCATGCCTGAGGCGGTGATCATGAACGTCAGCAGGGCAGATTCGCGCTCGGCCGGTGTTTGCATGGCCGTGGTCAGGCCGCTGGCGATCGAGCCGAGCAAGGCAAACGCGGCCACCGCCACGACCAGCGCTTTGGGGAACGCCGCGAACAGCGCGGCGATGCTGGCTGCCAGCACCCCCGCAACCAGATAACCAATGCCGCAAACCACCGCTGCCGTATAGCGCCGGTTGCGGTCGGGATCCGCTTGCGCGCCGGTGCAGATGGCCGCGGTAATGGCCGCCAGGTTGATGCCGTGCGAGCCAAACGGGGCGAGCAGGGCGGAGGCGATGCCGGTGACGGTGATCAGCGGCGAGGCCTGTACGTGATAGCCGTCGGCGCGCAGCACTGCCAGCCCGGGAATATTCTGTGATGCAAGCGCCACGATGAACAGCGGTACCGCGATGCTGACGAAGGCTTGCAGCGAGAACGCTGGCGTGGTCCACACCGGCTTGGCCAGCGCGAAATGGAACGATTCGAAATGCAGCTGGCCAAGCGCGCCGGCCAGCGCCACGCCCGCCAGCAGCACGCCCGGCACTGCATAGCGTGGCCAGAAGCGCTTGCCCAGCAGGTACAGCGCGAACATCACCAGCAGCAGCAGGGTCTGATGCTGGGCTTGCACGAACACGTCGACGCTGATGCGGAACAGGATGCCGGCCAGCAGCGCTGAGGCAATGCTGGCCGGCAGCGCGCGCATCAGTTTGTCGAACCAGCCGGTCATGCCGGCGGCGGCCATCAGCACCGCCGCCATGACGAAGGCGCCGATGGCCTGCGCGTAGGGCACGCCGGGAAGGCTGGCGATCAGCAGGGCGGCGCCAGGGGTGGACCAGGCAACGACGATGGGCGCGCGCGTCAGCAGGGACAGCCCGATGGTAGTCACGCCCATGCCGATGGACAACGCCCAGATCCACGAGGCGACTTGCGCGTCCGACAAGTGGGCGGCCTGGCCGGCCTGGATCATCAGCACCAGCGAACTGGTGTAGCCGGTCAGCATGGCGATCAGCCCGGCGACCAGGGCGGAGACGGAGAGATCGGTCAGCTTCAGGGGCGTGGTGGATATAGGGCTGGGCATGGGGCACGACACGGGGCAGGACACGGGGCGGCACTCGACGCAACGCGTGCGTAAAAAGCGGCTGGGCCGCCATCTTCGCACGAGTTGCGCCACCCGGGACGCGCGCTCAGTCGGCGACCTTGTCGCTAGGGAACTTGAAGGAATCGCGCAGCAGGTAGCTCATCGGGATGTCGAGGTTGACCCCATGGGGCGGGATCGGCGACTGGAACCATTTCTTGTAGAGCTTCTGGGTATCGAGCGAATAGATGGAGGCGATCAGGGCCTTGTCCACCAGCCGCTTGAACTCGGCGTCCTGTTTCGACAGCATGATGGCGTAGGGCTCGATCGTCAGCAGTTCGTCGGTGACGGTGTAGCGGGCCGGGTCGCGCGCATTGGCGCGCAGGCCGTAGAGCAGCACGTCGTCCATCACGAAGGCGTCGGCCTTGCCTTGCTCGACCATGGCGAAGGCCTCGGCGTGGTCCTTGGCTTGCACCACGTGGATCTGCATGGCGCCCGAGCCGTTGATCTGGCGCACCACCGCGAGCGACGTGGTGCCCACCGTGGAGACGACTGTCTTGCCGCGCAGGTCGCCCAGCTTGCGGATGCCGGAGTCGGCCTTGACCAGCATGCGGCTGCCGGCGATGTAGTGCGGAATGGTGAAAGCAACCTGCTCGCGCCGCTCGCGGTTGTTGGTGGTGGAGCCGCATTCGAGATCGGCCTTGCCGTCGACGATGGTGGCGATGCGGCTGGCCGGCGTGACAGGAACGAATTCCACTTTGAGGCCGGGCAGCCGGAGTGCGCCGCGCAGCGCGTCGGCCACCCGCAGGCACAGGTCGATGGCATAGCCGTAGGGCTTGCCGTCGGCCACGAAGGAGAACGGCACCGAGCTCTCGCGGTGGGCGATACGCAGCACGCCGGTCTGTTCGATGCGCTGCAGCACCGGCGTGCCGCCGGACTGCGCGGCGGCGGGCATGGCGCCGGTGGCGAGCGAAAGCGAAAGCAGGGTCGATAGCACAAGCAGCGGCGCAAAGCGCTGCGCACACGGATGGATCATGGAATTCCCCGTACAAAGAAGAAGGCATCAAGCGGAATTGGCGTTGGGTCGCCTCTCACCGGTTCGGACCGGTTCTTGTATTGCTGCCGTTGTGCTGCGGCCTGCCGGCCGCCGGCCATTGTTCCACGGGGGAAAGCGGCCCGGCAATCGTCACGGCGGGGGGTGTTGCGCGGCGCGCAACAGGCGCGAGGCAGACGTGCAAGAGGCGCGCAGCAAGGGGCGTTGACGGGACTTTCCCTTACGGACTTGTACGACTAGAGCCAGTCCGGGGCGCTTGCTATGCTCCTTTCCGTGCCTTGCGAGCAGGGCACCGAGGAGAGACTCTTGGGCCCGCGCGAGCGCGGGCCCTTCTTTTTGGCCGGCCGCAGGCCAGGGGTTTGCGCCGCCTGCGGCGAGGGCGGGCGCCGGTGGTCTACAATGCCGGCTACCTGGCACCCCGCCGCCCGGTGGCTGTTCGACGCCGGCGCGCGGCCGCGGGTTCAAGGCGCTTGAACTGCCCCCTTGAACTGCCCCTTTTCGGTGCCTCCTTTTCGCTGTCTCCTTTCGTATTGCTCCCATGGCCCTGTTTTCAATTTCCGACGCCCAGCTTGCCTTCGGGCATGTGGCCTTGCTCGACCATGCCGACTTCTCCCTGGAAGCCGGCGAGCGCGTCGGCCTGATTGGCCGCAACGGCACCGGCAAGTCGTCGCTGCTCAAGATCGTGGCCGGCCTGTCCGCGCCGGACGATGGCCTGATCGCGCGCCAGAGCGGCGTGACCTCGGCTTATGTGCCGCAAGAGCCGCAGTTCGAGGCGGGTGTGACCGTGTTCGACGCCGTGTCGCAGGGCCTGGGCAAGATCCACGACCTGCTGGTTGCCTATGAAGCGGCGCTGGCGGGGCTGGACGACAACCATGACGAGGATTCGCTGGCCGAGCTGCACCGCCTGCAGTCGGAAGTCGACGCCGCCGGTGCCTGGGGTTTGCGCACGCGGGTCGAAACCACGCTGGCGCAACTCAGCCTGAGCGCCGATGTGCGCGTGGATGCGCTATCTGGCGGCATGCAAAAGCGCGTGGCGCTGGCACAGGCCCTGGTGGCCGAACCCGACATCCTGCTGCTGGACGAACCGACCAACCACCTGGACGTGGAAGCGATCCGCTGGCTGGAAGACCTGCTGCTGGCCTTCCGCGGCAGCGTGCTGCTGATCACCCACGATCGCGCCTTCCTGGACCGGGTGGCCACCCGCATCATCGAACTCGACCGTGGCCGGCTGATTTCCTTTCCTGGCAACTTCGCCGCCTATCAGGCGCGCAAGGCAGAGCTGCTGGCCGCCGAACAGGTCGAGCAGGCCAAGTTCGACAAGCTGCTGGCGCAGGAGGAAGTCTGGATCCGCAAGGGCGTGGAAGCGCGCCGCACGCGTAGCGTGGCGCGTATCCAGCGCCTGGAGACGATGCGAACGGACCGCGCGGCCCGCCGCGACGTGCAGGGCAACGTCAAGCTGGAAGTGTCGCAAGGCGAGCGCTCCGGCAAGATCGTTTCCGAGTTGACGAATGTCAGCAAAGCCTTTGGCAACAAGATGGTGGTGCGCGACTTCACCGGCACCATCATGCGCGGCGACAAGGTCGGCCTGATCGGCGCCAACGGCGCGGGCAAGACCACGCTGCTGCGCCTGATCCTGGGCGAGCTGGCGCCGGATGCCGGTACGGTCAAGAACGGCAGCAACATGCAGGTGGCGTATTTCGACCAGATGCGCACGCAGCTGGACCTGGAGCGCTCGCTGGCCGATACCATCAGCCCTGGCAGCGACTGGGTCGAGATCAACGGCCAGCGCAAGCACGTCATGAGCTACCTCAGCGATTTCCTCTTCGCGCCGGAACGCGCGCGCTCGCCGGTCAAGTCGTTGTCCGGCGGCGAGCGCAACCGCCTGCTGCTGGCGCGCCTGTTCGCGCGCCCGGCCAATGTACTGGTGCTGGACGAGCCGACCAACGACCTCGACATCGACACGCTGGAACTGCTTGAAGAACTGCTGCAGGACTACAGCGGCACCGTGTTCCTGGTGTCCCACGACCGGGCCTTCCTGGACAACGTGGTGACTTCCACCATCGCCGCCGAAGGCGACGGGCGCTGGCGCGAGTACGTGGGCGGCTACTCTGACTGGCAGGTCCAGTCGGCGCGCAGCGCGGCCATGCAGGACGCGCGCGGTGGCGAGGGCAAGGCCGCTGCGGAAAGCACGAAGCCGCGCGAAACCCGTGCGGCCAACCGCCTGGTCAAGCTGTCGTACAAGGAACAGCGCGAACTGGACACGCTGCCGGAGCGTATCGCTTCGCTGGAAAACGAGCAGAAGGCCGTTGGCGCACAGCTCGCGGACGGCTCGCTGTATGTGAGCGACGCGGGCAAGGCTGCGCAACTGGCGGCCCGCCACGATGAGATCGACCTGGAGTTGCTGGAGGCGCTGGAGCGCTGGGAAGTGCTGGAAGCCAAGACCAAGGCCGAGGCGCAGTAAGGCCGCTGCGGCTGTGCCCCGGCGGGGAGCCGCAGCCGTCGTCATTGCCGACGGCTTTCGCGCACCCTCACCCGCACCAGGCGAGCACCATGTTCGTCAGGTCCACCATGAAAGCCGGCCGCAGGTAGGCCATGAAGGCCAGCGCCAGCACCCCGGCCAGCGCCGTGAAGCCTGCTGCCCGAAGCGCAAGGCCGGCGGGGCGTGCCGTGATCATGCCGCGGCCCCTTGTGGCCGCGCGATCGCGTGCTCGCGGATCGGCAGGTTGACCAGGGCGGCTACTACGCCCAGCCCGATCGCGATCATCCAGACCGTGTTGTAGGTGCCGGTGCGGTCATACAGGAAGCCACCCAGCCACGCACCGAGGAAGCTGCCGATCTGGTGCGAGAAAAACACCACGCCAGACAGCATCGACAGGTACTGCACGCCAAACACCTGCGCGATGATGCCGTTGGTCAGCGGCACCGTGGACAGCCACAGGAAACCCATCATCGCGGCGAACACCCAGGTGCTGGTGGCCGTGAGCGGCAGCAGCAGGTAGCCGGCAATCACCACGGACCGGGTGATGTAGATCAGCGAAAGCAAGGAGCGCTTGGGCACACGCTGCCCCAGCGCGCCGGCGCTATAGGTCCCGAACACATTGAACAGCCCGATCAGCGCCAGTGCCACGGTCGCGATCTTCGGGTCGGTCAGGCCCCGGTCCTTGAGATAGGGCGCCAGATGCACGCCGATGAACACCACCTGGAAGCCGCAGACGAAGTAGCCCAGCGTGAGCAACTGGAAGTTGCGGTTGCCGAACGCTTCGCGCACGGCCTGGCCGATGGTCTGCTGGAAGCCGGGCGTGTGCGTCGCGCCCTGCGGCTCGCGCAGGCTGAAGGCCAGCGGCAGCATCAGGCAAGCCAGCACCGCCAGGATGAACAACGCGTTCTGCCAGCCGGCAGTCGAGATCAGCGTCTGCTCCACCGGGATCATCAGGAACTGCCCGAACGAGCCCGCGGCCGCCGCGATGCCCATGGCCCACACGCGCTTCTCGGGGCTGGCCACGCGGCCAATCACGCCGTACACCACGCTGTAGGTGGTGCCGGACTGCGCAATGCCGATCAGGATGCCGGCGCCAGAGGCGAAGGCGGTGCCGGAGGTGGCCATGGCCATCACGACCAGGCCCGCCACGTACAGCGCAATGCCGGCCAGCATGATGCGGAAGCCGCCGAACTTGTCGGCCAGCGCGCCCGTGAACGGCTGGGTCACGCCCCACATCAGGTTTTGCAGCGCCAGCGCGAAGGCAAAGGTCTCGCGGCTCCAGCCGTGGGTCTGCGTGATCGGCAGGTTGAACAGACCGAAGCCGTGCCGGATGCCCATCGACAAGGTGACGAGCAGGCCACCGCAAATCAATACGGTTGTGAGGGAGAGTGGTTTTCTTGGTGTGGGTGGAATCGTGTTCTGCATGGCGTCCTGCATCCTGGCTGGATGTGCGTAGTGCTGTTTTAGTTTTGTCGGCGCGGTCTGGAGCCGCCTTGGCCACGCCGGTGCGAGCGAGTGTACCCCGCATCCCGGGAGGACGTCGGACGTCACTCCGGCGCCGCTCGCGACACCGGATGTGCCGGATCGCGCACGGCAGTTGCTGGTGACGATTGGCATCAAGACGGCTACCCGCTTCCATTACAATGCAGGCTGCCCGGCCCCCCTGGCTGGCGTGCGGCAACCGCGCCCCCGCCAAGGCTGGCCGAGAATCCCACTAAGCAAGCGACTCCATGGCGAGCAAAATCAGTCAGTACAGCGAATCCTCCATCCGGGTCCTGAAGGGCCTGGAGCCGGTCAAGCAACGACCCGGCATGTACACCCGTACCGACAATCCCCTGCACATCGTGCAGGAGGTGATCGACAATGCCTCCGACGAGGCCCTGGGCGGCCACGGTTCCGAGATCATGGTCACCCTGCACCGCGACGGCAGCATCAGCGTCGAGGACGATGGCCGCGGCATCCCGGTCGGCATCCATCCCGAAGAGCAGGTCCCGGTGGTGGAAATCGTATTCACGCGCCTGCACGCGGGCGGCAAGTTCGACAAGGGCAAGGGCGGTGCCTATGCCTTCTCGGGCGGGCTGCACGGCGTGGGCGTCTCCGTCACCAATGCGCTGTCGACGCGTCTCGACGTGACCGTATGGCGTGACAGCAACTGCTCCACGCTGACCTTCTCCGGCGGTGACGTCACCGTGCCGCTGGCCACGCGCAAGCTCGAGCGCGGCGAGAAGAAGAGCGGCACGCGGGTGCAGGTCTGGCCCGATGCGAAATATTTCGATTCGGCCGCGATCCCGATGGCCGAGCTGCAGCGCCTGCTGCGCAGCAAGGCGGTGCTGCTGCCGGGCGTCAAGGTCACGCTGCTGCAGGAGAAAAATGGCGAGCGCCAGACCTGGCAGTACGAGCAGGGCCTCAAGGGCTACCTGGTGGAAGCGCTGGCGCAAGGCAGCGGCGCCGAGCTGGTGGTGCCGATGTTCGAAGGCGAGCATTTCGCCGACCCGGACGCCAACCCGGCGGAAGATGGCTTCGCCGAGGGCGAGGGCGCTTCCTGGGTGGTGGCGTGGACCGAGGATGGCGCGCCGGTGCGCGAGTCCTACGTCAACCTGATCCCCACGCCGGCTGGCGGCACGCACGAGTCCGGCCTGCGCGAAGGCCTGTTCCAGGCGGTCAAGAGCTTTATCGAGATGCACGCGCTGCAGCCCAAGGGCGTGAAGCTGATGAGCGAAGACGTGTTCGCCCGTGCCTCGTTCGTACTGTCCGCCAAGGTGCTGGACCCGCAGTTCCAGGGCCAGATCAAGGAGCGCCTGAACAGCCGCGACGCGGTGAAGCTGGTGTCCACCTTCAGCCGCCCCGCGCTGGAGCTGTGGCTCAACCATCACGTCGAGTACGGCAAGAAGCTGGCCGAGCTGGTGATCCGCCAGGCGCAGGCGCGCACGCGCGCGGCGCAAAAGGTGGAAAAGAAGAAGGGTTCCGGCGTGGCCGTGCTGCCCGGCAAGCTGACCGACTGCGAATCCACCGACGTCACCCGCAACGAACTCTTCCTGGTCGAGGGCGACTCCGCCGGCGGCTCGGCCAAGATGGGGCGCGACAAGGAGTTCCAGGCCATCCTGCCGTTGCGCGGCAAGGTGCTCAACACCTGGGAGACCGAGCGCGACCGCCTGTTCGCCAATAACGAGGTGCACGACATCGCGGTGGCGATCGGCGTGGACCCGCACGGCCCCAACGATGAGCCCGACCTGTCCAACCTGCGCTACGGAAAGATCTGTATCTTGTCCGACGCTGACGTGGACGGTGCGCACATCCAGGTGCTATTACTGACCTTGTTCTTCAAGCATTTCCCCAGGCTGATCGACAACGGCAACGTGTGCGTGGCCCGCCCGCCGCTTTACCGGGTGGATGCGCCGGCACGCGGCAAGAAGCCGGCCCAGAAGCTCTATGCGCTGGACGACGGCGAACTGGTGGCCATCCAGGACAAGCTGATGAAGGATGGCATCAAGGAAGGCGGCTGGCAGATCTCGCGCTTCAAGGGCCTGGGCGAGATGAACGCCGAGCAGCTGTGGGAAACCACCATGAATCCCGATACGCGCCGCCTGTTGCCGGTGGCGCTCGGCCATTTCGACCTGCCGCAGACTGTGGGCGTGATGAATATGCTGATGGGCAAGGGCGAGGCCGCGCAGCGGCGCACCTGGCTCGAGGAGCGCGGCAACGAGGTGATCGCCGATATCTAGGCGGCACGAATCGAACCGTTCGATACACGCATGACGCAAGGAGTCCCGATGGCTAAGACCAGACCTGGCAGCACCCGTGCACGGCAATGGATTGCCGCCGGCATGCTGCTGGCCGGCTTGGCCGGTCTGGGCTTCATGCCGGCGGCCCACGCTGCGTTGTATGGCTATATCGACGACGACGGCGTGGCGCATTTCTCCGACGAGAAGCTGGACGAGCGCTACACGCTGTTCATGAAGAACGGCGGCGAGCTCAAGAGCCCGCTGCCGTACCGTGCCGGAGCCGGAGCCGGAGCCGGTGCCGGCAGCCAGATCGACCTGGAGACGCACAAGCTTTACCGCTATGTCGTCAACCATCCCAATATCGCCACGGTCGAGCCCATGATCCGCCAGATCGCGGCGGCGCAGAATGTCGACCCGGCGCTGGTCAAGGCAGTCATGGCGGTAGAGTCCGGCTTCAACGCAGGCGCGGTCTCGCCCAAGGGCGCGATCGGGCTGATGCAGGTGATTCCCGACACCGGCGCGCGCTTTGGCGTGAGCGCCGATGCCCGGCGCACGGTCGAGCAGAAACTGGCCGACCCGCGCACCAATATCTCGGCCGGCGTGCGCTATCTGCGCTGGCTGATGGGGCTGTTCCCCAACGACCTCGAGCTGGTGCTGGCCGCGTACAACGCGGGTGAGGGCGCGGTGCAGCGCTACAACAACAAGATTCCGCCTTTCCCCGAGACCCAGCAATATGTCAGCACGGTGCTGCAGTTCTATCGCTTCTACCGTCCGGGCGGCGCGCCCGCCGGGTTGGGCGGGGCGGGAGTCAATCGCGTCAAGATGGTGATCGGCGGCCGCCGCAACATGCCCTGATCCCGTCCCGAACCATACGACGAACCGCATAACGAACAACATGCAACCGGCGCACCGGCCAACGATGCGGTGCGCCGTCTTCTTGCCAATCCATGGAACAACAAGACATTCCGCTTGACCCAGGTTCGCCCGACAACGGAGCGGACTCGCTGACCCTGGCGCACTATGCCGAGCGCGCCTATCTCGACTACGCCATCAGCGTGGTCAAAGGCCGCGCGCTGCCGGAAGTGGCCGATGGCCAGAAGCCGGTGCAGCGCCGCATCCTGTACGCCATGCACGAGATGGGGCTGCGCTCCGACGCCAAGCCGGTCAAGTCGGCGCGCGTGGTGGGCGACGTGCTGGGTAAATTCCACCCGCACGGCGACCAGTCCGCCTATGACGCGCTGGTGCGCCTGGCGCAGGACTTCTCGCTGCGCTACCCGCTGATCGACGGCCAGGGCAACTTCGGCTCGCGCGACGGTGACGGCGCAGCGGCCATGCGCTACACCGAAGCCCGGCTCACGCCGATCGCGCGCCTGCTGCTCGACGAGATCGACCAGGGCACGGTGGACTTCATCCCCAACTACGATGGCTCGATGGAAGAGCCCAGGCTGATGCCGGCGCGCCTGCCCTTTGTGCTGCTCAACGGCGCATCGGGCATTGCCGTGGGCATGGCCACCGAGGTGCCGCCGCACAACCTGCGCGAAGTGGCGGCAGCCACCGTGGCGATGATCCGCAACCCCAACATCACGCTGGCCGAGCTGCTGGCGCTGATGCCGGGTCCGGACTATCCGGGCGGCGGCCAGATCATTTCGCCAGCGGCCGACATTGCGCAGATCTACGAGAACGGCCGCGGCAGCCTGAAGGTGCGCGCGCGCTGGATCATCGAGGAAATGGCGCGCGGCCAGTGGCAACTGGTGGTGACCGAGCTGCCGCCGAGCACCTCGTCGCAGAAGGTGCTCGAAGAGATCGAGGAAATCACCAACCCGAAGGTTCGCGCGGGCAAGAAGTCGCTGACGCCCGAGCAGTTGCAGCTCAAGCAAGGCATGCTGGCGGTGCTCGACGCGGTGCGCGACGAGTCCGGCAAGAACGCGCCGGTGCGGCTGGTGTTCGAGCCCAAGAGCAAGAACATCGAGCAGCAGGAGTTCATCCAGACGCTGCTGGCGCACACCAGCCTGGAGTCAGGCGCCTCGATCAACCTGGTGATGATCGGCACCGATGGCCGCCCGCGCCAGAAGGGCCTGGCCGACATCCTGCGCGAGTGGATCGCGTTTCGCTTCGCCACCGTCACCCGCCGCACGCGCCATCGCCTGGGCAAGGTCGAAGACCGCATCCACATCCTCGAAGGCCGGATGCTGGTGCTGCTCAATATCGACGAGGTGATCCGCATCATCCGCGAGAGCGATGAGCCCAAGCCGGCGCTGATGCAGGCCTTCGGCCTGTCGGACCGCCAGGCCGAGGACATCCTGGAAATCCGCCTGCGCCAATTGGCCAGGCTGGAAGCGCTGCGCATCGAGCAGGAGTTGAAGAGCCTGCGTGACGAGCAGGCCGAGCTGGATGTGCTGCTCAAGTCCGAGACCATGATGCGCCGGCGCATCATCAAGGAAATCGAGACCGACGCCAAGCAATACAGCCCGGAAGACAAGGATCCGCGCCGCACGCTGATCCAGGAAGAGCGCCGCGCCAACGCCGAGGTGCGCGTGGTCGACGAACCCGTCACCGTGGTGGTCTCGCAAAAGGGCTGGGTGCGCACGCGCCAGGGCCACGGCCATGACGCGCAGCAGTTCACCTTCAAGGCGGGCGATGCGCTCTATGGCACCTTCGAGTGCCGCAGCGTGGACGTGATGCTGGTCTTCGGCACCAATGGCCGCGCCTATACGGTGCCGGTGGCCGGCTTGCCGGGCGGGCGTGGCGATGGTGTGCCCGTGACCACGCTGATCGAGCTGCAGCCCGGCAGCCAGATCGCCCACACCTTTGCCGGCAGCGTCGACCAGCGCCTGCTGATTGCCACGCGCGGCGGCAATGGCTTCCAGACCAAGGTCGGCGACATGGTCAGCCGGCAGAAGGGCGGCCGCGCCTACCTGACGCTGGACGAGGGCGATGCGCCGCTGTTGCCCGCGCCGATTGGCGAGCAGGCCACGCACGTGGCCTGCCTGTCGGCCAACGGCCGCATGCTGCTGGTTGCGCTCGACGAGATCAAGTCGCTCTCGGCCGGCGGCCGCGGCGTGATCCTGATGGAGCTGGAACCCAAGGAGACGCTGCAGCAGGCGATTGCCGTCGGCGCCCCGGGGCTGGTGGTGTCCGGTGCCGGGCGCGGCGGCAAGCCGAGCTCGCAGAAGCTCTACGGCCAGTTGCTGCTGCCCTATGTGGGCAAGCGCGCCCGCAAGGGCCGCGCGCTGGATCTCAAGCTCAAGGAGCCCAGCATCGAGCCGGTACGGATCGTGCCGCCGGCGAGCGGCAACTAAGCCGCGTCCACCCGAACTGGCCCTGCGCGACAATGCGCGGGGCCTTTTTCTTTCCCGTGCATGCCGGACCGCTCCGGCGGCCATGCCTCTCCCGTTACAAGCGATGCCAGTTACTCCCTCTCCCGCCGGCGACGATCCGATGGTAGCGCTAGCACCCCCGCCCACGCCGCGGCGCCTGTTCATCGAATTTGCCCGCATGGGGCTGTCCGGTTTTGGCGGCGTGCTGCCCTTCGTGCGGCGCGCCGTGGTCGAGCGCAACCGCTGGCTGGGCGACCGTGATTTTGTCGAACTGCTCAGCCTCGGGCAGGTGCTGCCCGGCCCCAACGTGATCAACCTCGCACTGATGCTGGGCTTGCGCTTTGCCGGGCTGCGCGGCGCGCTGGCGGCCTTTGCGGGGCTGGTGATGGTGCCGATGGTGGGCGTGCTGGCGCTGATGCTGCTGTACGAGCATTACCGCGACGTGGCGGCGGTGCAGCGCATGCTCACTGGCATGACGGCGGTGTCGGCCGGGCTGGTGCTGTCGACCGGCTTCAAGCTCGCACAGAGCCAGCCGCGCACCGTGCGCGGGCTGATGATCGGCGGTGCGGCGTTTGTCGCCATCGGGCTGTTGCGCTGGCCGCTGGTGCCGGTGATGGCGGTGCTGGTGCCGATGGGCCTGGTGCTGGAGTGGCGCAGTGAGCAGCTAGCGGCGCGCGCGCAGGCGGCGGCTATCGAGGCGTCGTCCACGCCGCCCGTGCCGCCCGTGTCACGTGTGCCCGGGGAGCCACGGCAATGAGTTCACCGAACGTGCTTTCCAGCTTGCTCACGCATTTCCTGACGCTGTCGTTCCTCGCCATCGGCGGGGCCAGTACCACGATCCCTGACATGCATCGCTTCCTGGTGGAGTCGAACGCCTGGATGAGCGACGCGCAGTTCTCCGCCATGTACGCCATCTCGCAGGCCGCGCCTGGGCCGAACATCTTGTTCGTTGCCTTGTTTGGCTGGCAGGTGGCGGGCCTGGCCGGCGCCATCGTTGGCATGATCGGCATCTGCGGGCCGTCCAGCGTGATCGCGCTGGGCTTCGAGTATTTCGCCGGCCGCTCGCCGCAAGCGAGGTGGCCCGGCCTGATCCGGCGCGGCCTTGCCACGCTGACCATCGGGCTGCTGTTTTCCACCGGCTGGATCCTTGCCGCGAGCGTGGATCACCGCTGGACCGCCGTGGCGGTGACCGTGGTCACCATCGTGCTGATGCTGAAGACGAAGGTGCATCCGCTGGTGCTGGTGGCATTGGGGGCAGGGGCTGGTTTGATAGGGCTGGTTTGAGCCTGATAGGCGATGGCGTGGATGGATGATGCTGTGTAGGCCGTTGGGGGCTTCAACTGCAACTTCAGCTGCAACTGCTTAACTGCCACTTCAAGGTCAAAAGCTGAAAGTCAAAGGCAGTTTCACCACCCCTGCGGGGCGGCGACCTACTTTCTTGTCTCGCCAAGAAAGTAGGCAAAAAAGGCGCGCCGGATGGGGCGACGGGCCTGTCAGAGATTTTGTGTTTAGGGCATAACATGTCACCAAGGAGCATGTATGCCACGCAAGACCAAGACGAG
>NZ_JBXASU010000102.1:0-24660 GCF_058809705.1 Cupriavidus sp. MPR-AND1C
TCCACGCTACAATCCCGCCAGCCTCAAACCCCCGGTTCCCACATGGCCAATCTGATCTTTGCACTAGCCGCCTACCTGATCGGCTCCATTTCCTTTGCTGTCGTGGTCAGCAAGGCCATGCGCCTGCCCGATCCGCACACCTATGGCTCCGGCAATCCTGGCGCCACCAACGTGCTGCGCAGCGGCAACAAGAAAGCCGCCATCCTGACGCTGATCGGCGACGCCTTGAAGGGCTGGCTGGCGGTCTGGCTGGCGCAGCGCTTTGGCCCGGCCTACGGGGTCGACGACACGGGCATCGCGCTGGTGGCGGTGGCGGTGTTCCTGGGCCACCTGTTCCCGGTGTTCTTCCGCTTTGCGGGCGGCAAGGGCGTGGCCACCGCGGCCGGCATCCTGTTTGCCGTCGACCCGCTGCTGGGCGCGGGCACGATGGCGACCTGGCTGATTGTGGCCTTCTTCTTCCGCTACTCGTCGCTGGCGGCGCTGGTGTCGGCAGTCTTTGCGCCTTTCTTCTACGTCCTGATGTCGGGTGTGGATGTGATCGCCGGCGCGGTATTCGCGATCAGCGTGTTGCTGGTGGTGCGGCACCGCGCCAACATCGAAAAGCTGCTGGCCGGCAAGGAAAGCCGCATCGGCGAGAAGAAAAAGGCGCCCGGCGCCTGAACACCGCGCGACAGTAAAAAGCCCGCATGGTGATGCGGGCTTTTTTATGCCGGCTGGCAAGTAGCTACGGCAGCTTGCTGAGGATGCCGTTCATCTCGTCAGCGGAGAAGGCACGCAGCGTCTGGCTGCGGACGTTGCCCGCCATGCCCAGGGCCAGGCCGAATGCGGTCATGGTGGCCTCGTCAGGCGCGCTAAAGGTCGCTACCAGGTCATATTGCCCGAGCGTCCAGAAGATGTCTTTCATTTCGATGCCGCTTGCCTTGGCCATTTCGCGAACCGCCGCGGCGCGCTTGGTTGTGTCCTTTACGGTACGGATTCCCTGGTCGGTGAAGTTAAGAAGCGTGACGAACGTTGCCATGATGCGTCTCCTGATCAACTGGATTGGCGCTTCGCGTTGTCAAAGCGCACAGAGCAACTACTCACAGCAAGCTGCGTACCACGCAAGCCAGCATATGGCCCGCGTGGCCATGGCGTAAGCCGGCAGCCCCCGCGCAGGGGAAAACCGCCTGAATGTGTTCCAGATCTGATACGGGCCGGGACGCCGCCGTCCGGCGGACGGCGGCTGGCGCTCAGGCCGCTTGTGCCAGCGTCGCGAACGGAAACACCATTTCCACCCGCAAGCCGCCCTCGTCCCGGTTTGCCAGCACCAGGCGGCCGCCCGCCTGGCGCACCAGCCGGTCGACGATGGCCAGGCCCAGGCCCGAGTGCGCATTGCCGCCGCGTGCCGGGTCCAGCCGCACGAATGGCAGGGTGACCTTCTCCATGGCATCCGGCGGAATGCCTTCGCCGTGGTCCTCCACCACCATGTGCCAGCCATCGGCCTGGCGCGAGGTGCTGAGCAGCACCGGCGCCGCCCCGTAGGCATAGGCGTTGTCGACCAGGTTGCCGACGATACGGTCGAGCTGGGTGGCGATCATGCGAAAGCCCTCGCCTGCCATCAGCGAGACCTCCACCGACTTGTCCTGCTCGGCCAGCGAGGCGGCCAGCTCGCCGATACGGCGATCGACCGGCACCGGCCGCGCCGCGGGTTCGCCGCTCTGGGCAAAGGTCAGGAACTGCTCGACGATGGCGGACATGGACTCGACATCGCGCGTGACGCCGGCCGCGGCCTTGGGATCGGCCAGCATCTCGGCGCGCAGCCGCAACCGTGCCAGCGGCGTCTTGAGGTCGTGGGCGATGCCGGCAAGCATCGTATTGCGCTCCTGGTCGATGCGGGTCAGGTCAGCCATCATGCGGTTGAAGCGCACGATCAACTGGCGCAGCTCATGCGGGCCGCGCTCACGCAGCGGCTTGACGATGTGCTGGCGCGACAGCTGCTCGGCCGCGGCGGCCATGTCGCGCACGGGGCGCTGGATCTGCCAGGCAATCAGCAGGGCCACGGCCATGGCTACGCCGACCACCAGGATCACGCCAGGCAGCAGGCGGTTGTCAGGTGGGGGGTTGACCACCCACAGCGCCGGCATCGCGATCCAGTCCTGCCGGTGCGGCAGCTTGACCCAGATGCGCGTGGTCTGGTCTTCCTCTAGCCGTACCTGGGTCCCAGGCGGCATGCGCTGGGAGAACTGCTCGACCAGCCGGCGCGCCCGGCCCTTGGCCGCCACGGTGTGCTCGGCCGCGCTGGCCTCGCTGGCCACCTCCACCAGGCTTGGCAGCTTGATGGGCGGCTGAGCGGCAAGCGCGCGCTGGATGCTCTCGAACTGGAACATCATCTGCTCGACGGAGTAATCCACCTGCTGCTGGCGGCGATCCATGCGCAGGATGGCAAGCCAGGAGAAATGGCTCAGCACCAGCACCGCTGCGATCAGCAGCGCGATGCGTCCGAACAGCGTATCGATGCGCAACTTCATTGGACAATGTCTTCAGCTTCGTCGGGCACGAAGGTATAACCGCGCCCCCGTACCGTCTGGATGTAGCGCGGCCGCTGGGCGTCTTCGTCCAGCAGGCGGCGCAGGCGCCAGATCTGGACGTCGATGCCGCGGTCGCTGATGCCGCTCGCGGTGCCGTACATCAGCTCCACGATGCGCTCGCGCGACAGCACTTCAAGCGGGTGCATCAACAGCAGCTTGAGCAGCGCGAACTCCGTATCGCTGATCGCCACCGGGTCGCCGCTGCGCACCAGCGAACGCTGGCGGAAGTTGACGCGGAACGGCCCGAAGGCCATGCCCTCGCGGTCTTCCGGCGCGGCCGCGGGGCGGGCCAGCTTGCGGCGCAGCACCGCGTTGATCCGCGCCAGCAGCTCGCGCGGCGAGAATGGCTTGCCGAGATAATCGTCCGCGCCGATCTCCAGCCCGACGATGCGGTCGATCTCGTCGCTGCGCGCGGTGAGCAGGATCACGGGAATGTCGTCGTTCTTGGCGCGCAGGTTGCGCAATGCGGTCAGCCCATCCACCTTGGGCATCATCAGGTCAAGCACGACCAGGGCGGGGCGCTCGCGCTCCAGGCGCGCCTGCAAGCCTTCGCCATCGTGCAGCACGGACACGGCAAAGCCCTGCTGGGTGAGGTATTCGCGCAGCAGGTCGCGGAGTTCGGGATCGTCGTCGACGACGAGGATCTGGGTAGGCTGATTGGCTCGCATAGGCAGATGATAGCTAGGCTGGGCGCGGCAATCCGGGCGAATTGTTTCAGGGCATTACACCCGGGCCGCTGGTAATGATCTGTAAGAATGGTCGCCCGCGCTGAAACATGGGCGCTGCCAAGGCGCATTATGCTTCGCTTATGTTGCCGTTGCCGGCGGTTGCCGGACCAGGACGGCCCCGCCCGACGCCACCCGGCCAGCGCGCCATTGCGCAGGAAGCCGCGTGCCGCCAACGGCACGTGCCGACGGCGTTACGGCATACTTCTGCCTCTCTTACCCCGAAAATCGTTCGAACGCGTCCTTGTTGACGCGTCGCTCCCAGGACCCGGTCATGGCCAACCCCGAAGAACATCAACCGGCTAAGCTGCCACCACCGCCCAAGGCTGCCTCGCGCCGCCGCAAACTGATTGCCGCCGCGCTGATCCTGCTGCTGGCCGGCGGCGGCTGGTATTGGTACAAGCATCGTACGCCGGCCGCCGGCGGCGCGAACGGCAGCCGTGGCGGCCCCGGCGGCCCTGGGGGCCCTGGGGGCCCTGGGGGCCCTGGGGGTCCCGGCGGCCAGCGCTCGCCGGTGGTGGTCAGCACCGTGGCCCAGCGTAATATGGACGTCATCCTCAACGGCCTGGGCAATGTCACGCCCGTGGCCAATGTGACCGTGCGCGCCCAGGTGTCCGGGCCTTTGCTCAAGGTCCTGTTCAAGGAGGGCCAGATGGTCAAGGCCGGCGACGTGCTTGCCGAGATCGATCCGCGCCCGTTCCAGGCCACGCTGGACCAGGCCGTGGGCACGCTGGCGCGCGACCGCGCCTTGCTGGAAAACGCCCGCCTGGACCAGAGGCGCTACCGCACCCTGCTCGGCCAGGACTCCATCTCCAGCCAGCAGGTAGACACCCAGGACGCCCTGGTGCGCCAGTATGAAGGCGTGGTCAAGACCGACCAGGCCAACGTGGACAGTGCCCGCCTGCAACTGGGCTACACCCGCATCATCGCGCCGGCCTCCGGGCGCATCGGCCTGCGCCAGGTCGACCCGGGCAATATCGTCAGCACCAGCGACACCAACGGCATCGCCCTGATCACCCAGATCCAGCCGATCGCGGTGCTCTACACCATCCCTGAGGACAACCTGCCGTCGGTGCTCAAGCGGCTGCACGCCGGCGAGACCATTCCCGTCCAGGCCTGGGACCGCCAGGCCCGCAACCGCCTGGCCGAGGGCACGCTGCTGACCACCGACAACCAGATCGACACCACCACCGGCACGGTCAAGCTCAAGGCGATCTTCCAGAACCAGGACGGCCTGCTGTTCCCGAACCAGTTCGTCAACATGCGCACCAAGGTGGACACGATCGAGGACGCCACCGTGGTACCGGTGGCGGCGATCCAGCGCGGCCAGCAAGGCACCTTTGTCTATGTGGTGGACGACAGCAGCAAGGTCAAGGTCCAGGTGGTCGCGCTCGGCCCGAGCGACGGCGAGCGCACCGTGGTGACCAAGGGCCTGCAGCCCGGCCAGCGCGTGGTGATCGACGGCGCCGACCGGCTCAAGGAAGGCATGACGGTGGAAACCGTGGACCCGGCGGCGCGCGCCGCCGCGCTGGTACCGGCCAGTGCGCCGCGCGGGCGCGGACGGCGCCGCGATGGAGGCGCCAGCGGCGCGGCCGGCGCCTCCGGCGTGCCGGGCGCCTCGGGTGCGCATGGTGAAGGGCGGCGTCACCGCGACGGCGCAAGCGCGGCGGCAACGGATGGCGGCGCCAGCGCTGGCGCCGCGGCGGGCGCGGCGCCCCAGCGGCCGCAGTAAGGACCCAGCATGAATCCCTCACGCCTGTTCATCGAGCGGCCGGTCGCCACCGCGCTGCTGATGGTCGCCATCCTGCTGTCGGGCCTGGTGGCCTTCAAGCTGCTGCCGCTGTCGGCGCTGCCGGAGGTCGACTACCCGACCATCCAGGTCACCACGCTGTATCCGGGCGCCAGCCCGGATGTGATGACTTCGTCCATCACGGCGCCGCTGGAGCGCCAGTTCGGCCAGATGCCGGGCCTCAAGCAGATGTCGTCGTCGTCCTCGGGCGGCGCCTCGGTGATCACGCTGCAGTTCGAGCTCACGCTGTCGCTGGACGTGGCCGAGCAAGAGGTGCAGGCCGCCATCAACGCCGGCGGCAACCTGCTGCCGGCGGATCTGCCTATGCCGCCGGTGTACAGCAAGGTCAACCCGGCCGACGCGCCGATCATGACGCTGGCCATGACGTCCGACACCATGCCGCTGCCCAAGCTGCAGGACATGGTGGACACCCGCGTGGCGCAAAAGATCTCGCAGTTGCAGGGCGTGGGGCTGGTGAGCATCAGCGGCGGGCAGCGCCCGGCGGTGCGCATCCAGGCCAATCCGACCGCGCTGGCCGCGCTCGGCATGTCGATCGACGACCTGCGCACGGCGATCGGCAGCGCCAATGTCAATGGCGCCAAGGGCAGCTTCGACGGCCCCGCGCGCGCCTCCACCATCGACGCCAACGACCAGCTCAAGTCCGCCGACGAGTACCGCCAGATCATCGTCGGCTACCAGAACGGCGCGCCGATCCGCATCACCGATGTGGCCAACATCGTCGACGGGCCCGAGAACAGCCGCCTGGCGGCCTGGGCCAACGACAAGCCGGCCATCGTGCTGAGCATCCAGCGCCAGCCCGGCGCCAATGTGATCGAGGTGGTGGACCGCATCAAGGCGCTGCTGCCGCAATTGCAGAATGCGCTGCCGGCCTCGGTCAAGGTGCAGTTGCTGACCGACCGCACCACCACCATCCGCGCCTCGGTGCGCGACGTGGAGTTCGAGCTGCTGCTGGCGGTCGCGCTGGTGGTGATGGTGATCTTCGTCTTCCTGCGCAACGTGCCCGCCACCATCATCCCGGGCGTGGCGGTGCCGCTGTCGCTGGTGGGCACCTTCGGCGTGATGTACCTGGCTGGCTTCTCGATCAACAACCTGACGCTGATGGCGCTGACCATTGCCACCGGCTTCGTGGTGGACGATGCGATCGTGATGATCGAGAACATCATGCGCTACATCGAAAAGGGCGATTCGCCCATGGAGGCGGCGCTCAAGGGGTCCAAGCAGATTGGCTTCACCATCATCTCGCTGACGTTCTCGCTGGTGGCCGTGCTGATCCCGCTGCTGTTCATGGGCGATGTGGTCGGGCGCCTGTTTCGCGAGTTCGCCATCACGCTGGCGGTGTCGATCCTGATCTCGGCGGTGGTCTCGCTGACGCTCACGCCGATGATGTGCGCGCGCCTGCTGCACCATGTGCCCGAAGAGAAGCTCTCGCGCTTTCACCGCGCCACCGGCCGCTTCTTCGACAACGTGATCGACCGCTACGGCCGCGCGCTGGAATGGGTGCTGGACCGCCAGAAGCTCACCCTGCTGGTCGCCGTCGGCACCATGGTGCTGACCGTGGTGCTGTACATGCTGGTGCCCAAAGGCTTTTTCCCGGTGCAGGACACCGGCGTGATCCAGGGCATTACCGAAGCGTCCCAGACCACCTCGTTCCCCGCCATGGCACGCAAGCAGCAGGCAGTGGCCAAGGTGGTGCTGGAAGACCCGGCGGTGGAGAGCCTGTCCTCCTTCGTCGGGGTCGACGGCACCAATACCACGCTCAACGCCGGGCGCCTCTTGATCAACCTGAAGCCCAAGGACCAGCGCAGCGACTCCATCGAGGACGTGACGCGCCGCCTGCAGGCCGCGGTCGACAAGCTCGGCGGGGTTTCGCTCTATACCCAGCCGGTGCAGGACCTGACCATCGAGGACCGTGTGGCACGCACGCAGTACCAGTTCACCGTGCAGGACCCGGATCCCACCACGCTGGCCACCTGGGTGCCGAGGCTGGTCGAGCGCCTGAAGCTGGAGCCGGAGCTACGCGATGTGGCCAGCGACCAGCAGAACAACGGCCTGCGCGCCTATGTGGATATCGACCGCGACGCCGCGGCGCGCTTTGGCATCACCACCGCGGTGATCGACAGTGCGTTGTACAGCGCCTTCGGCCAGCGCCTGGTATCGACCATCTTCACCCAGGCGAGCCAGTACCGCGTGGTACTGGAGGCCATGCCGCAGTTCCGCACCGACCCGCAGTCGCTGGCGGAGCTGCGCCTGCCCTCCTCCTCCGGCGGGCAGGTGCCGCTGGGCGCGTTCGCGCGCATCAGCGAGCGCACCGGGCCGCTGGTGATCAACCACCAGGGCCAGTTCCCGTCCGCCACCATCTCGTTCAACCTGGCACCGGGCGAATCGCTCGGCGCCGCGGTCGACAAGATCGCCAAGGTGGAGCAGGAAATCGGCCTGCCGATCTCGATGCAGACTGACTTCCAGGGCGCCGCGCTGGCCTTCCGCGCTTCGCTGTCCAACACGCTGTGGCTGATCCTGGCCGCGGTGATCACGATGTACATCGTGCTGGGCGTGCTCTATGAGAGCACCATCCATCCCGTGACCATCCTCTCCACCCTGCCCTCGGCCGGCGTGGGCGCGCTGCTGGCGCTGCTGGTCTCGGGCCAGGACCTGGGCATCATCGCGATCATCGGCATCATCCTGCTGATCGGTATCGTCAAGAAGAACGCCATCATGATGATCGACTTCGCGCTCGAGGCCGAGCGCGAGGGCGGCATGGCGCCGCGCGAGGCGATCTTCCAGGCCTGCCTGCTGCGCTTGCGCCCCATCCTGATGACCACCATGGCGGCCCTGCTGGCGGCGCTGCCGCTGATGCTGGGCACCGGCATCGGCTCGGAGCTGCGCCGCCCGCTGGGCATCACCATGGTGGGCGGCCTGCTGGTCAGCCAGGTGCTGACGCTGTTCACCACGCCGGTGATCTACCTGGCGTTCGACAGCGTGGCAACGCGCCTGAAGGCCTGGCGCCGGCGCCGGTTTGGCGACGACGCGGGTGGCGGCGCAGGTGGCGGCGCGGGTGGCGGCGCGGGTGGCAATGAAGCCGGGCATGCTCCGGAGCCGAGGCCGTAATGAACCTGTCGGCCACTTTCATCCATCGCCCGGTCGCCACCGCGCTGCTGACCATCGGCATCCTGCTGGCGGGGCTGGCGGCGCTGCGGCTGCTGCCGGTGTCGCCGCTGCCGCAGGTGGATTTCCCCACCATCTCGGTGTCCGCTTCGCTGCCCGGCGCCAGCCCCGAGACCATGGCCGCTACCGTGGCCACGCCGCTGGAGCGCGCCCTGGGCGCCATTGCCGGCGTCACCGAGATCACCTCCAGCAGTTCGCTGGGCTCGACCCGCATCACGATGCAGTTCGAGCTCTCGCGCGACATCGACGGCGCCGCGCGCGACGTGCAGGCCGCAATCAATGCCTCGCGCGCCACGCTGCCCACCAGCCTGCCGAGCAACCCGACGTACCGCAAGGTCAACCCGGCCGACGCGCCGATCATGATCATCGCGCTGACTTCGCCCACCATGACGCGCGGCCAGCTCTACGATGCGGCCTCGACCATCCTGGCGCAGAAGATGTCGCAGATTGAGGGCGTGGGCCAGGTCACCATCGGCGGCTCGTCGCTGCCGGCGGTGCGGGTGGAGCTCAACCCCACGGCGCTCAACAAGTACGGGGTCTCGCTGGAGGATGTGCGCAACACCATCAGCGCCACCAACGCCAACCGTCCGCTCGGCTCGCTCGAAAACACCACCACCAACTGGCAGGTCTACGCCAACGACCAGGCCATGAAGGCGGCGGACTACATGCCGCTGATCGTGCGCTACGCCACGCCGGGCACCTACTCGTCGGCCTCGGCCGGCGCGCTGATCGCCAGCACGGCCAACGCCGCCGCGGGCGGCGGCGTCAGCACCAAGACCGTCAACGGCGTCACCACCACCACGCTGACCACCAGCAGCGGCACCACCACCATTTCCACCGGCGCCACCGGCGGCAACGCCAGCAGCCGCGGCCCGAACGCCTTCGCGGTGCCGATCCGGCTGTCGGACGTGGCGCGGGTGACCGACTCGGTGCAGGACATCCGCAACGCCGGCTCCGCCAACGGCCAGCCCTCAGTGCTGCTGGTGCTCAACCGCTCTCCCGGCGCCAACATCATCGAGACGGTGGACCGCGTCACCGAGATGCTGCCGTCGCTGCAGCAGATGATCCCGTCCGCCATCAAGATGGAAGTGATGATGGACCGCACCCCCACCATCCGCGGCTCGCTGCGCGAGGTGGAGCACACCCTGATGATCTCGGTGGCGCTGGTGATCATGGTGGTGTTCCTGTTCCTGCGCAATGTGCGCGCCACGCTGATCCCTAGCGTGGCGGTGCCGGTGTCGCTGATCGGCACCTTCTCGGTGATGTACCTGGCGGGCTTCTCGCTCAACAACCTGTCGCTGATGGCGCTCACGGTCGCCACCGGCTTTGTGGTGGATGACGCCATCGTGGTGCTGGAGAACATCTCGCGGCACATCGAGGAAGGCATGAAGCCGCTCGAAGCCGCGCTCAAGGGCTCGCGCGAAGTCGGCTTCACGGTGCTGTCGATGAGCTTGTCGCTGATCGCGGTGTTCATCCCGCTGCTGATGATGGGCGGCATCGTCGGGCGGCTGTTCCAGGAGTTCGCCATCACCTTGTCGGTGGCGATCCTGGTGTCGCTGGTGGTCTCGCTCACGGCCACGCCGATGATGTGCGCGCGCCTGCTCAAGCCGGTGCGCCCCGAGCGCCAGGGGCGTCTCTACCGCGCCAGCGAGCGGGTGTTCGCCTGGATGCACGATGGGTACTCACGCACGCTGGCGGTGGCGCTGCGCCACAGCGCGCTGGTGTGGCTGGTGCTGCTGGCCACCATCGGCCTCAATGTCTGGCTCTACACGATCGTGCCCAAGGGCTTCTTCCCGCAGCAGGATACGGGGCGCCTGATCGGCTTTATCCGTGCCGACCAGGCCACCTCGTTCCAGGCCATGCGCCCCAAGCTGGATAACTTCATCAAGATCGTGCAGTCCGACCCGGCGGTGGTCAATGTCACCGGCTTCACCGGCGGCTCGCAACGCAATACCGGCCAGATGTTCGTCACGCTCAAGCCGCTGTCCGAGCGCGATTCCGCGGATGCCATCGTGGCACGCCTGCGCGTCAAGCTCGCCAAGGAGCCCGGCGCGAGCCTGTTCCTGACCTCGGTGCAGGACATCCGCATTGGCGGGCGCCAAAGCAGCTCGGCCTACCAGTTCACGCTGCAGTCGGACGATCTCGACGTCCTGCGCGAGTGGGAGCCCAAGGTGCGCGCGGCCATCTCCAACCTCAAGGGGCTGGAAGACGTCGACACCGATACCAACGACAAGGGCTTGCAGACCTCGGTGATCATCGACCGCGACACCGCGTCCAAGCTCGGCGTCACCACGCAGCAGATCGATGCGGTGCTCAACGATGCCTTCGGCCAGCGCCTGGTGTCCACCATCTACAATCCGCTCAACCAGTACCGGGTGGTGATGGAGCTCAGCCCCGAGTACCTGGAAGGCCCGCATGCGCTCCAGGATATCTATGTGGTCACGGGCGGCGGCAAGCGGGTGCCGCTGTCGGCCTTCGCGCACTTCGCGCCCACCAGCACGCCGCTGGGTGTCAATCACCAGGGCCAGTTCGCGGCCTCCACCATCTCCTTCAACCTGGCCGAGGGCGTCTCGCTATCGCAGGCCACGGACATGGTCAAGGATGCGATGGCGCGCATTGGCGTGCCGGAAACGCTGCAGGCCAATTTCCAGGGCAGCGCCAAGGCCTTCCAGGATTCGCTCAAGAGCCAGCCACTGCTGATCCTGGCCGCGCTGATCACCATCTATATCGTGCTCGGCATGCTCTACGAGAGCTATGTGCATCCGCTCACCATCCTGTCCACGCTGCCGTCCGCCGGCGTGGGCGCGCTGCTGGCGCTGCTGGCCTCGGGCACGGACTTCAGCATCATCGCGCTGATCGGCGTGATCCTGCTGATCGGCATCGTCAAGAAGAACGCCATCATGATGATCGACTTCGCCATCGACGCCGAGCGGCGCGAAGGCCTGTCGCCGCGTGACGCCATCTACCGCGCCTGCCTGCTGCGTTTCCGCCCGATCCTGATGACCACCATGGCCGCCCTGCTGGGCGCCATACCCCTGGCAATCGGCCACGGCGACGGCGCCGAGCTGCGCGCGCCGCTGGGCATCTCCATCGTCGGCGGGCTGGTGGTCAGCCAGTTGCTGACGCTGTACACGACGCCCGTGGTGTACCTGACGCTGGACCGCTGGCGCCTGAAGGTGAAAGCCTGGCGCCAGCGCCGCTCCGCCGTGCCTGCGGCCACGATCAGCCTCGAACCCTGAATGCGATCCATGAACGCTTTTATTCGCCTCCCTGCCCTCTCCGTCCCCGCGACCGTGCTGACGGTAGCCTGCGCCCTGCTGCTGGGCGGCTGCGCCGTGGGTCCCGACTACAAGCGGCCCGACGCGCCCGCCACCCCGGCTTTCAAGGAAGCACCCGCCGACACCTCGCAGTGGGGCGAGTGGAAACCGGCCGAGCCGCGCGATACCAGCGCGCGCAGCAACTGGTGGGCGGTGTTCGGCGATCCGGCACTCGACACGCTGATGTCGCAGGTGCAGGTATCCAACCAGAACATCAAGGCGGCCGAGGCGCAGTACCGGCAGGCGCTGGCCGCGCTGCAATCGGCGCGCGCCGGCTACTTCCCCACGGTGGGCGCATCTGCCGGGCTGAACCGCGCGAGCGGCAGCAGCGGCCTGATCGGCAACAGCCAGAACGCCACGCTGTCGGCCAGCTGGGAGATCGATGTGTGGGGCCGCGTGCGCAGGCAGGTGGAAAGCAGCGAAGCCAGCGCGCAGGCCAGCCAGTCCGACCTGGCTTCGACCTTGCTGTCGACCCAGTCCACGCTGGCGCAGAGCTATTTCCTGCTGCGCATCGCCGACCAGCAGAAGGCCTTGCTTGACCGCACCGTAGTCGACTACGAGAAGTCACTGCAACTGGTACGCAACCAGTACGCGGCCGGCACCGCCCAGCGCTCCGACGTGCTGCAATCCGAGACCCAGCTCAAGTCCGCGCAGGCGCAGCAGATCGATATCCAGATCACGCGCGCGCAGCTCGAGCACGCCCTTGCCATCCTGACCGGCAAGCCACCGGCCAACCTCTCCATCGCGCCGCAGGACTATGCCGCCGCGGTGCCGCGCGTGCCTGTCGCGGTGCCGTCGGCGCTGCTGGAACGCCGGCCCGATATCGGCGCGGCCGAGCGCCGCATGGCCGCGGCCAACGCGCAGATCGGCGTAGCCCAGGCGGCTTATTACCCGACGCTGTCGCTGTCGGCCACCGGCGGGCTTTCCGCTGGCACGCTGGCGCGCTGGCTGTCGCTGCCGGACCGCGTGTGGTCGATCGGCCCGGCGCTGGCAGGCACGCTGTTCGACGGTGGCCTGCGCAGCGCGGCCAAGGCGCAGGCGGTGGCGGCCTACGACCAGACCGTGGCCAACTACCGCCAGACGGTGCTCGCCGCGTTCCAGGAGGTCGAGGACAACCTGGCCGGCGCGCGCCTGCTGGAGCAGGAAGGCGTGGTGCAGAACGACGCGCTGCGTTCGGCGCGCGATGCGCTGGCCCTGGTCAACAACCGTTACCGCGCCGGCACCGCCAGCCTGCTGGACGTACTGACCGCGCAGACCACCGCCTACACGGCGGAACGCACCTACTTGACCATCTTAGGCCGCCAGTACACCACCAGCGCGGTGTTGATCAAGGCGCTGGGCGGCGGTTGGCATATCGAGACGGATAGCGCGTCGAATACGGCGCCGGCTGGCACAGCGCCCGGCGGCTCGGCAACGCAATAGCAGATCGCAAATGGCGAATAGCGGTGGGAGCCTTCGCGGCCGCCCTATGCCGGCGCGAAGCGCACCCGCACCAGCAGGCCCCTGCCGTGCGCGCCATCCAGCAGCACCAGCGACGCGCCATGCGCCACGGCGATGTCGCGCACGATGGTCAGGCCAAGCCCCGAGCCAGTGGGCGCCGCCTCACCAGGCGCCTTCAAACCCGCCGCCTTGCCCCGGTAGAACGGCTCCAGCACCGCCGCGCGTTGCGCGGCGGGAATGCCGGGGCCGTCGTCCTCCACTTCCAGTACTACCGCCTCGCCCGCGCGCAAGACACGCGCCGTGACCATGCCGCCCGATGGCGTATAGCGCAGGGCGTTGTCGACCAGGTTGGTCACCAGCTCGTGCAGCAGATCGGTGCCGCGCACTGGCTGCGCGCCCTCGCCTTCGAAGCCCAGGTCGATGCGGCGCGCACGCGCGGCGGGCGTTAGCTCGAGGCAGACCTCTTTCACCAACGCCGCGAGGTCCAGCGCGCGCGGCGCCTCGGCCCCGCCGTGCGCGGCGCGCGCCATCGACAGCAGGCGGTCGGCCAGCGCGGCCATGCGCGCGGTGCTGTCGGCCAGGCCCTGCGCGATGCGCCGTTGCTCGTCGGGATCGTGCTCGCGCGCGGCCAGCTGGGCCTGCGTGTGCAGCACGGCTAGCGGCGTGCGCAACTGGTGCGCCGCGTCGGCGATAAAGCGGCGCTGCGCGGCAAGCACCTGTTCCAGCCGCGCCATGTAGCCGTTCATGGCTTCCACCAGCGGCGCGGTCTCGCGCGGGGCGCTGTCGAGCGGCAGCGGCGTGGTGGCGCCGGGCTGGCGTTGGGCCACTGCTTCGCGCAGCGCATCGAGCGGTGCCAGCGCGCGCCGCGTGAACAGCCAGATCACCAGCACCGCGGCCAGCACCAGCATCAGCTGGCCCCACAGCACATCGAACAGGATGTTGCGCGTCAGCGCCTGGCGCGAGTCCAGCGTCTCGCCCACCTCGATCAAGGCCATGCCGCCGCGCGTGCCGCTGGCGTCCATCACCGGCTGGCGCAGCGCGGCGATGCGGATCGGCTGGCCACGGTAGGTGCGGTCGTAGAAGCTCACCAGCGCGGGATACAGCTTGGTGCGCGGCTGGCTGGCATCGAATGGCGGCAGGTCGTCGTAGCCCGAGACGAACTCGCCATGCACGCCGCTGACGCGGTAGAACATGGTGGCGTTCATGCCCACCTCGAAGGTATCGAGCGAGATATACGGCACGTCCACGCGCACGCCTTCGGGGGTCAGCGTGATGCGCTCGGAGATATTGCGCGCCGATGCCAGCAAGGTGCGGTCATAGGCCTGGTTGGCGGACTCCAGCGCATTGGAGTAAGCCACCACGCCGTACGCGGCCTGCAGCGCCAGCATGGGCGGGATCAGCCACCACAGCAGGCGCGCGCGCAGGCTGGCGGCGCGCTTGCGCGGCTCAGCCAACGCTGGGCTCCAGCACGTAGCCCAGCCCGCGCAAGGTCACGATGGCGGCGCCCGAGCCGTCGAGCTTGCGGCGCAGTCGATGCACGTAGACCTCGATCACATCCGGCTGGGTGTCGTCGGCCAGGGTGAAGATGCTGGCGTAGATGCGGTCCTTGCTGACGGTCTTGCCGGGCGGCGTCATCAGTATCTCCAGCACCGCATGCTCGCGCGGCGTCAGCGCCAGCGGCACGCCGCCCACCTGGAAATGGCGCGACACCGTATCGAACCCCAGGCCGCCGCACACCACCAGCGGCGCCTCGGTCTGGCGCGCGCGGCGCAACAGCGCCTTCACGCGCGCCTCGAACTCGGCCAGGTCGAAGGGCTTGGCCATGTAGTCGTCGGCACCCAGGTCCAGGCCCTTGACGCGGTCGCCCACTTCGCCGCGCGCGGTCAGGATCATCACCGGCACGCGGCAGCCGCGAGCGCGCAGGCGCGCGAGCAGGTCCAGGCCGTCGCGGTCGGGCAGGGTCAGGTCCAGCAGCACCAGCGCGTAGTCACTGCCGGCCCCGCCCGCGCTACCGGCGTGCGTGCTGAACAGCAAGGATTCCGCGCTAGCCGCGTCGGCCGCGCGCTCCACGGTGAAATGCAGCGCGCGCAGCGCCTGCATCACCCAGGTGGCCAGTTCATCGTGGTCCTCGACCAGCAGTACTCTCATGAAAGGGGGTTCTCCTGCTTCTTGGCGGCGATTTGTTATGCCTGATTTTCGCGTCGCCAGCCAGCGGATTTTTCGGGATTTCCCGGTAAGCTGTCAGCCGTCCACTCACCCCCCGAGGAGAATCGATGCGCCACGTCCTGGCCGCCCTGCGCTTTGCCTGCGCGGCGCTCGCCCTCGCCGCTGCCTGCGCGCGGCCGGCGGCCGCCGCGCCGGAATGCATCGTGCCCGCCAAGCCCGGCGGCGGCTTCGACCTGACCTGCAAGCTGGCGCAGCGCGCGCTGCTCGAAGCCGGGTTCACCGAGCAGCCGGTGCGGCTGGCCTACATGCCGGGCGGCATCGGCGCGGTGGCCTACAACAGCATCGTGGCGCAACGCCCCGCCGAGCCCGACACCATCGTCGCATTTTCAGACGGCTCCCTGCTGGCGCTGGCCCAAGGCAAGTTCGGCAAGTATGGCGCGGCGGACGTGCGCTGGGTTGGCGCGCTCGGCACCGATTACGGCGTGATAGCGGTACGCGCCGATTCGCCCTTCAAGACCCTGAAGGACCTGGTGGCCGCGCTCAGGTCGGATCCGGACCAGGTACTGTTCGGGGCCGGCGGCACCATCGGCAACCAGGACTGGATGAAGGCCGCGATGGTGGCGCGGCAGGCCGGCGTGGGCTACAAGCGCATGCGCTTCGTGGGTTTCGAGGGTGGCGGCGAGGCGTTCACGGCACTGCAGGGCGGGCACGTCCAGGCGGTGTCCGGCGACGCATCGGAGGCCGCCATGCAGCTCGGCGCCGGCGGCATCCGCATCCTGGCCGTGCTGGCGGCGCAGCGCCTGCCCGGCAGGCTGGCCGGTGTGCCCACCGCGCGCGAGCAGGGCTTCGACATCGTCTGGCCCATCCTGCGCGGCTTCTACATGGGCCCCAAGGTTGCGCAGGCGGACTACCAGCGCTGGGCCGAGCGCTTCGAACGCCTGCAGGCCAGCCCGGCATTCGCCCGGCTGCGCGCGGAGCAAGGCCTGTTCCCGGCCGACCTGGGCGGCGCTGACCTGGATACCTATGTGCAGCGAACGGTGCAGCGCTATCGCACGCTGGCCAAGGAATTCGGGCTGACCCGATAGTGCCGACAGCCCGATGACCCCGATAACACCGATGACGCCGGGAAGCTGCCGGCATCGCTACGGCCGGGCGCGCACCTCGGGACGCGGCAGCGGCTGCTTGCTCACCCGCTCCTTGAGCCAGGTGGCGGCCTTGCCGAGCGGCCGCTGCTTGTGCCACACCAGCTCCATCGCCACCGGCCAGTCCTGGTCGTCGAACTCCAGCGCGGGCGACACCAGTTGCGTGCCCGCCGGCGAGTTGGCCGCCACGTGCCAGGGCACGAAGGCCCAGCCCAGCCGGCGCTTGACCAGCTCAACGATGACCCACTGGCTCTCCACCCACCAGACTTCGGCGGCCACGCGCAGCCGCATCTTTTCCTCGCTGTCGGTGCGGGTGGCCACCATCAACTGCCGGTAGCGCTTGAGTTCCTCCCAGCCCACGCGCTGGTCCGCAAGCGGATGGTCGGGGGCACAGATGATCCGCATCGGCACCCAGCCCAGCGCGCGGAAACCCAGCTCCGGCGGAAGCACCTCCTGGCGCCACATGATGCCTAGGTCGGCGCAACGCTCCAGCACCAGCCGGCTGACGTCTTCCATCAAAGGAAACAGCAGCTCCAGCTCCACCGCCGGGAAGCGCGCGGAGAACTCCTCCAGCATCACACCCAGGGTTTCCTCCGGATAGAGTTCGTCCACCGCCAGCACCAGGCGGCTTTCCACGCCCTCGCCCAGGCTCTTGGCCACGCCACGGAAATGCTCGCAACGCTCCAGGATCACGCGCGCCTCGGCCAGCAGGCGTTCGCCCGCGGCGGTCAGGGTGGGATAGCGCCCGCCACGGTCGAACAACTGGTTGCCCAGATCGATCTCGAGATTGGACACGGCCGCGCTGACAACCGACTGGGCCTTGCCCAGCCGGCGCGCGGCTGCGGAGAAAGAGCCACATTCGGCGGCTGCGGCAAAGGCCTGCAATTGTTCGAGCGAGAGGCTCATGTTGATTCCCTGGGACGGGCCGCTGCCCATCCATCGTTTTTAGCGATAGAACCCAACTTTACCATCCCAGAATACTCGATAGAATGCCCTCTATTCACACGCCAGACAGGAAGCATCATGCGCAGCACCAAGGACAGAATTCGTCATACCATCGGCTTTGAAGTGATCGGCTTGCTGATTGTCGCGCCCGTGGGCAGCTGGGTCTTTGGCTTCGCCCTGCACCAGATCGGCATCCTCGCCGTGGTGGCATCGTTGATCGCCGCCGGCTGGAACTACCTCTACAACGTGCTGTTCGACAAGGCCATGCTGCGGTTCACCGGGCAGTTGCGCAAGCCGGTGGCCGTGCGGGTGCTCCACGCCATCCTGTTCGAACTGGGCCTGCTGATGGTGTTCCTGCCGATGGTGGCGTGGTATCTCGACATGAGCCTGTTCGATGCCTTCATCATGGACATCGCCCTGGCAGCCTTCTACGTGGTCTATGCGTTCGTCTACAACTGGGCCTACGACACGGTGTTCCCGGTGGCCAACGCCGGGCAAGGCGGGAAGACTGGGAAGGCCGGAAAGGCCGTCGTAAAGTCTGCCTGCTGACCCTTAGCTAAAAAAAAAGCAAAAGCGGATGCCGATGGCATCCGCTTTTTGTTTTGTGGCGGGCCGCTTCACGCTGCGCCCCGCTGCTGCTTGCTTACCGGCGTTCGGGCGTCACCACGTTGCCGACCACGCCGCCCAGCGCCGCGCCACCGATGGTGGCCGCCGGGCCGCCGATCAGGGCCGCGCCGGCCACACCGCCGACGCCCGCGCCGATGGCGGTATTGCGCTGCTTGGGCGTCATGTCGGCGCAGCCCGCCACGCTCAGCAGCGTGGCCAGCAGGATAGACAGGGTTACGGTACGCATGATGAGGCTCCTTTTGGGATTTGCTTTGCGCCCGGTAATGCACCCAGGCATCGTTATCGCGTCGTTATCGCGTTCACCGCAAGGTCCATGCTTTGCGGCAGGTACGTTCACTATGAGGCCCGGGGCCGCCCTGCGGAACCGGTGCCTGACCGAACATCGTGTCAGCGGATTCCCACAAATCCCGTGATCAGGACGTGCATGCGGCGCTTGCCTGCGGGTTTCCCCGCACGCCGCCGATCTTGAAGCCCTCGTGCATTTAGTTATACTCTATAACAATATTGCCAGTGGCCGCCGGCTCCGCATGGAGCACCCTCGCGGCCCGGCGATTCCATAACAAGCCGTGGAGACAACACCATGAAGATCGCGATCGCCGGTGGCGGCATCGGCGGCCTGACGCTGGCACTGCTTTGCCACCGGCACGGCATAGAGGCCGAGGTCTGGGAAGCCAGCGAGACGCTGCGCCCGCTCGGCGTGGGCATCAACCTGCTGCCGCACGCGGTGCGCGAGCTGTCCGAGCTGGGACTGCACGATGCACTGGCCGAGCTGGCAGTGCAGACCTCGTCCCTGTCCTACTACAACAAGCTTGGCCAGCGCATCTGGCACGAGCCGCGCGGGCGCGCGGCGGGCTACGGCCAGCCGCAGTTCTCCATCCATCGCGGCGAATTCCAGATGCTGCTCTACCGCACCGTGGTGGAGCGCCTGGGCGCCGAGCGCGTGCATGCCGGCCATACGTTTGAAGCGGTCACGAGCACCGGCGCGCGCGCGGGCGATCCCGTGGAGTTCACGCTGCGCCGGCGCAGCGACAACGCGCAAGTCACGGCGCGGGCCGATGTGCTGGTGGGCGCCGACGGCATCCACTCCGCCGTGCGCCGCCACTTCTATCCGCAGGGCGACGCGCCGCGCTTCTCGCGCCGCACGCTGTGGCGCGCCGTCACCGAGGCGCCGCCGTACCTGGACGGCAGTTCGATGTTCATGGCGGGCCATCAGGACCAGAAATTCGTGGCCTACCCGATCTCCGAGCCGCTGCGCCGCCAGGGGCGCTCGCTGGTCAACTGGATCGCCGAGCTGCGCGTGCCCGACAGCGCGCCGGATACCCCGCCGCGCAGCGACTGGAACAAGCAGGTCGACAAGTCCGTGTTCCGCGAAGCCTTTGCGAACTGGCGCTGGGACTGGATCGACATCCCGGCGCTGATCGACGGCGCGCAGGCCATCTACGAATTCCCCATGGTCGACAAGGACACGCTGCCGCGCTGGACCTTCGACCGCGTAACGCTGCTGGGCGACGCTGCCCACCCGATGTACCCGATCGGCTCCAACGGCAGCGCGCAGGCCATCCTCGATGCACGCTACCTGATGGACAGCCTCCTGGCCAACGGCGCACCGCGCGACGCCTGCGACAGCGGCTATGCGCTGCGCGAGTACGAAGCGCAGCGGCTGCCGCGCACCGCGGCCATCGTGCTGCGCAACCGCATGAACGGGCCCGAGCAGGTCATGCAGCTGGCCGAGCAGCGCGCGCCGCAGGGCTTCAGCGATATCGAAACCGTGATCCCGCGCACCGAGCTCGAAGCGATCGCGCTGCGCTACAAGCAACTCGCCGGCTTCGACCAGCAATCGCTGCAGGTGCCGCCGCGCTAAGCGGGCCGCGCGCCTCTGTGATTGCGCCAGTCCGTCGTATCATGCCCCCCGACCGGCCCTGAGAAGCCGGCGTTGTTCGAAGAAAAGGAGACATCTTGCCGCGCCCCAGCCCTACACGCCTTACCCGCCTTGCCACGCCCGCCAGCCGCCTTGCGCTCGCCATCACCGCCAGCCTTGCCGCCGCGCTTGGCGCCGCGCCCGCGCTTGCCGAAGTGACGGTCGGCGTCAGCATCGCGTCGACCGGGCCATCGGCCTCGCTCGGCATCCCGCAGAAGAACAGCATGCCCTTGCTGCCGGAGACCATCGCCGGCGAGAAGATCCGCTATATCGTGCTGGACGACGGCTCCGATCCCACCCAGGCCACCAAGGTGGCGCGCCGCTTCGTCAGCGAGGACAAGGTCGACATCATCCTCGGCTCGTCGGCGGTGGCGCCATCGATCGCCATTGCCGAAGTCGCCGACGAGAGCCAGACGGTGCAGCTGGCCTTCTCGCCGATCGAGCTCAAGCCCGGCCGCGGCGAATGGACATATCGCCTGGCCCAACCGGTCAAGCTGATGGCCGAGGCCGTGGCGGATGCGGCGCACGCCAGAGGCATCAAGACCATCGCCTTCATCGGCTTTGCCGACGCCTACGGCGAGACCTGGCTCAAGGAGTTCACCACCGCCGCCACCGCGCGCGGCATGCGCCTGGTGGCCACCGAGCGCTATGCGCGCTCGGACACCAGCGTGACCGCGCAAACGCTCAAGCTGATCGCCGCCCACCCCGACGCGGTGCTGATCGCAGGCGCCGGCACCGGCGCGGCCCTGCCGCACACCACGCTGCGCGAGCGCGGGTACGCGGGCCCGGTCTACCACACGCATGGCGCGGCCACCAAGGACCTGATCCGCATCGGCGGCAAAGCCGTCAACGGCTCCATCCTGCCCGCCGGGCCGGTGATCGTGGCCGAGCAGCTGCCGGACAGCGCCGCCACCAAGAAGCCGGGGCTGGACTACGTGGGCCGCTACGAAAAACAGTACGGACCCGACAGCCGCACCCAGTTCGGCGCCCACCCCTACGATGCGGGCCTGGTGCTGCAGCGCATCGTGCCGGTGGCGCTCAAGCAGGCCAAGCCGGGCACGCCGGAATTTCGCCGCGCGCTCAAGGCCGCGCTGGAGAGCGAGCGCAATATCGTGGTGTCGCACGGCGTGCTGAACTACACCGCGCAGGATCATTTCGGCTTTGACACCCGCGCCCGCGTGATGCTGACCATCGACAATGGCAACTGGAAGCTGCTGAAATGACCGCGCCCCGCGCCATCACCGCCCTGCCCGCGCCCACGCTGGAGCACGTGGCGGACTTCAGCTTCCGGCTGGCACCGGTCACCGAGGTGGGCGCAAGCGCGCTGGGCAACCGGCGGGTCATCCCCATTCTCGACGGCGTCGTTTCCGGGCCGCGCCTGCAAGGGCGCATCCTGCCCGGCGGCGCGGATTTCCAGCTGGTGCGCCACGACGCCGGCAACGGCATCGTCGTGGCCGACATCGAGGCCCGCTATGTGCTGGAGACCGACGACGGCGCGCGCATCTACATCGTCAACGCCGGCGTGCGCAGCGGCCCCGCCGAGCTGATCGCGCGCCTGGCCGGCGGCGAGATCGTCGATCCGCGCCTGATCTATTTCCGCACCGCGCCCCGCTTCGAGACGGCCGCGCCCGGCTACGACTGGCTCATGCAGCACCTGTTCGTCGCCACCGGCGCCCGCTATCCGGACCGGGTGGAAATGCGGTATTTTCGCGTCGTATAGGCGCCCCGGTTTTTCAGGCAGCCATCGCCACCCACATCCATCGACCGACGCCAAGGCATCATGACCACAGCAAAGGCGCGAGCGCGCCGCAGCCGCGACGCCCTCGCCCCCGATCCCGCCGGCGCCAGCCAGGCAGCCGATGCGCCCGGCGGATTCGACCCGCATATCGCCAGCGTCGACTACGGCGTGCTGGACAGCCTGGTCGGCTACGCCATCCGCCGCGCGCAGATCCGTATCTACGAAGACTTCGTGCAATCGCTGGCGCAGTGGAACATCACGCCGCCGCGTTTCTCCGCGCTCGTGATCGTCTCGCGCAATCCGCTGCTCAAGCTGACCGAGCTGGCCAGCATCCTGGGCATCGCGCGCTCGGGCGCGGTGCTGCTGGTCGACGCGCTGGAAGACATGAAGCTGGTGGCGCGCCGCCCGGCGCCGCACGATCGCCGCGCCTACAGCCTGGTACTGACCCCGGCGGGACGGCGCACGCTGGAAGCCGCCACCGCCGCGGTGTGCGCGCACGATGCGCGCGTCGCCGGCGCATTGTCGGCGCAGGAACAAGACACCCTGCGCGCGCTGCTCGGAAAGCTGGCGCCGCCGCAGGCGATCGGTGCGGACCATCCGGACCGTCCGCACCATTCGGCAGATCCCGCAGACACCGCAAACGACTAGACGGAGTTTCTCGCGGAAAAACCTGCGCAAATCGAATGGCGGCGTCATCCGCGCCCAGGCCCATGCGTTAACATGGGCATCATGCCGAATCGCCCATCCCCAATTCTTCACCGCCTGCTGCCGCTTTGCGCCGCCGGGCTGCTTTGCATCAGCGGCGTGAGTACCGCCGCCAAGACCCCCGTTCATAAGACCAAGGCCACCCACGCCGCGTCCGCGTCCGCCGAGCCGCGCTCCGGCTTGCCGGGCAGCGTAACGGCCGCGCTCAAGCGCGCGCATGTGCCCGCCTCGGCCACCAGCTTCTACGTGATCAAGGTCGGCGCGCCGGCGCCCCGCGCAAGCTGGAACGCGCAAACGCCGATGAACCCGGCTTCCACCATGAAGCTGGTCACCACCTTCGCCGGGCTACAGCTGCTTGGCCCCGGCTACCGCTGGCAGACCGCGCTGTACGCCGACAACCAGCCAGCAGCCGATGGCACCGTCAACGGCAACGTCTACCTGCGCGGCTATGGCGACCCCAAGCTGGTGCCGGAAGAAATGGCCAAGCTGGTCAACAGTGCCCGCACCGCAGGCGCCACCACCATCAATGGCGACGTGGTGCTGGACCGCAGCTACTTCGATTCCGCCCTCGACAAGGGCGCCACCATCGATGGCGAAACCCAGCGCGCCTACAACGTCAGCCCCGACGCGCTGCTCTACGCCTTCAAGACGCTGTCGTTTACCATCACGCCCGATCCGGCCAACCAGTCGGTCGCGGTGTCGGTCACGCCCGCGCTGGCGCAGCTCAAGCTCGACAACCGCCTGGCACTGTCCCACGGCAAATGCGGCGACTGGTCGGCACGCGCCCGCCCCGCCGTCACGCCACAGGCCGACGGCACCGTGCTGGCCTCCTTCGACGGCAGCTACGCCGCCGACTGCGGCGAACACGTGGTCAACATCGCCACGCTCTCGCACAACGAATTCACCTGGGGTGGCTTTGTCGCCGAATGGCAACTGGCCGGCGGCCGCTTCACCCACCAGCCAGCCCTGCGCATGGGCCGCGCCCCGCGCAACGCCTTCCTGCTGGCACGCCACTACGGCCAGCCCCTGTCGGAAATCGTGCGCGACATCAACAAGTTCTCGAACAATGTGATGGCCCGCCAGCTTTACCTGACCATTGGCGCGGAGATGGATCGCAGCGGCCCGGCCAGCACCACCCGCTCGGCCAAGGTGGTGCAGCGCTGGCTGGCGCGCCAGGGGCTGGACATGCCTGGCCTGGCACTCGACAACGGCTCCGGACTATCGCGCGAAGAACGCATCAGTGCCTACGATATGTCGCGGCTGCTGCAGCAAGCGCTGGCCAGTGAAGTCGGCCCGGTGCTGATCGATTCGCTGCCGATCCTCGGCGTGGACGGCACGCTGCGCAACCGCCTGACGCACGCCGGCGCGGCCGGCAATGCCTACATGAAGACAGGAACGTTGAACGACGTCCGCGCGCTGGCCGGCTATGTCGACGCGCTGAACGGCGACCGCTATGTGGTGGTCAGCTACATCAACCACGCCAACGCAGCACAAGCCCGCGAAGCCCACGACGCCCTGTTGCAATGGGTGTATCAGGGCGCACCCTGAGTGGCGTGATACCGGCAGCCGGTACGGGATGAGCGCGGACCCTTGCAAGCACCCGCCCTCTCCCACAAGTGGGAGAGGGGAGCCAACCAGCGGCAAGATCAACCGTTCAACTGATCAGCCGCTCCACCCATTGTGGTAGCCGTGTGAAGCGCCCGAAGGGCGCGCCACACCCCAGCGCGATGCGAAGCGAGCCGTCAAGGTTCACCTAGGCCGTATGGGGCGCCTCGGGATTCGGCGAAAAGAGCGGAGAAGAGGGACCCATGTCTGAGTATCGCCTTAAGGCGATGCGAGTTTGGGTCCCGGCCGCTCTTTTCGTCGAAGCCCGAGGAGGGTGTCGCCCCATCCGGCGCGCCTTCTTTGCCTACTTTCTTGGCAAGACAAGAAAGTAGGTCGCCGCCCCGCAGGGGTGGTGAAACTGCAGTTGAAGTTGCAGTTGAAGTTGAAGTTGCAGTTGAAGTTGCAGTTAAGCAGCCACAAACAAAAACCCCTCAAACCGTCATATTCATCATTTCCTGATAAGCCGCCGTCAACCGGTTCCGAACCTGCACCCCAGTCTGAAACGAAACATTAGCCTTCTGCATATCGATCATCACATCGTTGAGCGACACACCCGGCTTGCCAAGCTCGAACGCCTCGGCCTGCCCATAAGCCTTCTCCTGCACGTTGCTGATGCGCGCCAGCGAACGCTGGAGTTCGCCGGCAAAACCGCCGGAGGAAACGGCTGAAGCCTGGCTTTCCTGCCCGGTGGCGCTCTGGGCCAGCCCGCGCAGTTGCTGCAACATGCCGTCGATGGAAGAGATGGTAGTCATGGCGATCCGCTTGGAACCCGCCCCGCCCCGGCCAGCCGAAG
>NZ_JBXASU010000103.1:0-24597 GCF_058809705.1 Cupriavidus sp. MPR-AND1C
ATATTAATATATATATATTGATTGGCGGGCCGGGGTCACGCCCGGCCTTTGCCGAACCCCTGCAAGGGGCTTCTCCCTCCCTGAGCCTGGACACGATGCGCGCCGCCGCGGACGATGCCACCGCCATGTTGCGCGCTGGTCCGCGCTGGGCGGGGGCTTGCTGATTGGCCTGGCCGCCGCCGCGCTCGTGCTGCTGGGCGCGGGCGCATGGCAAGGCGCAGTCTCTGTGCTGGCCATGCTGGCCGGCATGGCGCTGTTCGAGTGGCTAGAATGGCTGGGGCGCGGCCGCGCTTTGCCTGGCAAGGCATTCGCTGGACATTAACCGCACATTAACCGCACATTAACCGGACAACAGGAGTCATCCATCGATGCGAAATGATGAGATCATCGACGAGGCCGAGGTAGAGACGCCCGCCATGGCTCAGGCGGCGCGGCGCAGCACCTGGGTGAGCGTGGCCGTGAATATCCTGCTGACCTGCATGCAACTGGTGGCGGGCGTGGTGGCCGGCTCCCAGGCGTTGATCGCGGATGCCATTCACTCGCTTTCCGACCTGGTCTCGGACTTTGTGGTGCTGTTCGCCAGTCACCATAGCCGCAAGGGCGCGGATGCCGACCACCAATACGGCCACCAGCGTTTCGAGACTGCCGCCTCGCTGGCAATCGGCTTGCTGCTGCTCGCGGTCGGCGCCGGCATGCTGTGGTCGGCCGTGCAAAAGCTGGAGTATCCCGAGTTGATCCAGCCGGTCAAGGGTGTCGCGCTGTGGGTGGCATTGGGCGCGCTGGCGGCAAAGGAATCGTTGTTCCGCTACATGCTCGCCGTGGCCGAGCGCGTGCGCTCCAGCATGCTGGTTGCCAACGCATGGCATGCGCGCTCGGATGCGGCATCGTCGTTGGTGGTCGCCGTGGGCATTGGCGGTAACCTGCTTGGCTACCACATGCTCGATCCAGTGGCCGCCCTGGTGGTCGGCCTGATGGTGACCAGAATGGGCTGGAAGTTCTCCTGGGATGCCCTGCATGACCTGATGGACCGTGCCGTGGACGCGCAGAGCATCGAGGCGATTCGTCAGGCCATTCTGGCCACGCCAGGCGTGCTGGGCCTGCATGACCTGAAGACCCGCAAGATGGGCGACGCGATCCTGGTCGATGTGCATCTGGAGATCGATGGCGCAATGACGGTCGAGGAAGGACACCGTATTGCGGTGCAGGCGCGCCTCGCTGCCATGCAGATTCAGGACGTGCTGAATGTGATGACCCATGTCGACCCGGTGCGCGTGCCGCGGCACCAGGCGGAGGACCCGGCGCGCGCGGGCGCGGCATGATGGACTGACCAAGGCGTGGGCCGGGCGGGGCAAACGTCGTTTGCCGATGCCCGGTATGATTGCCATCCTGGCTTGAAATGGCTTTCCCGGTGGCAAAAAGCGGCCCGCTCGCTTCGCCGCGCAGACACGCATCCCCCCCCCCGCACCCGCCGCTCCATGGACCAAACGCAAACCCAGTCGTCGTCGATGAGATTCCTGCCCTATCTCGTCGCGGCCACCTTCTTCATGGAGTACCTCGATACCACCGTGCTCGCCACGGCGTTGCCGCAGATGGCGCAGTCGTTCGGGGTCGGGCCGAATGACCTGAGCCTGGGTATGACGGCCTATATGCTGGCGCTGGCGGTGTTTATCCCGATCAGCGGCTGGATCGCGGATCGCTTTGGGTCGAGGACGGTGTTCGGCGGGGCGATCGTTGTTTTCACGGTGGCCTCGGTGCTGTGCGGCGCATCGAACGGGTTGTTCGCGTTCACCGCGGCGCGCGTGCTGCAGGGCATTGGCGGCGCGATGATGGTGCCGGTCGGGCGGCTGATCGTGGTGCGCAACACGGATAAGCGCCAGTTGATCAAGGCCATTTCCACCATCACCTGGCCGGCCATCGTGGCGCCTGTGGTGGGGCCGCCCATCGGCGGGTTTATCACTACCTACGCATCCTGGCGCTGGATCTTCCTGCTCAACGTGCCATTCGGCATCGCCGCGCTGATCGCTACCTTCATGATGATCCGCAACGAACGCGCGAGCGAGCCCAAGCCGCTTGATATCGTTGGCTTCGTGCTCAGTGGCACCACGCTCACCTTCGTGCTGTATGGCACGGAACTGGCCAGCCAGCAAGGCGCCAGCCTGGCAACGGCGGGCGCGTTCGTGGCCGCCGGCCTCGTCCTGGGCGTGCTTGCCGTGCGCCATGCGGCGGGGCGTGAGCATCCGCTGCTCGATTTCACCACGCTGCGCGTGCCGACGTTCTCGGTCACCGTGATCACCGGGTCCGTCACCCGTATCGGCATCGGCGCGGTGCCGTACCTGATGCCGCTGCTGTTCCAGGTTGGCTTCGGGCTGTCCGCGTTCCGCTCCGGGCTGTTGCTGCTCGCCAGCGCGCTCGGCAACCTCGGCATGAAGGCATTGACCACGCGCGTGCTGCAACACTACGGCTTTCGCGCCACCGCGATCGTCGACGTGGCTTTCGCCAGCGTGTTCATCGTTGCGTGCGGGTTGCTCACGCCCGAGACGCCGCTCGCCATCGTGCTGTTCGTTGTGTTTATCTACGGCGTGACGCGCTCGATGCAGTTCTCCACGCTCGCCACGCTGGCCTACGCCGATATCCCGCAAAACCAGATGAGCAGCGCCAATACGCTATGGAACGCTGCCCAGCAGATGTCGATCGGGCTTGGCATTGCGTTTGGCTCGCTGTCGCTGAGGATTGCCGCATCGTTGCGCGCACAGGCCAGCGACGTGCCGCACTTTACGCTCGGTGATTTTCGCTGGGCGTTTCTCTTCGCGGGCGTGCTGACGCTGGTGTCGTTGATCGGCTATGTCCGGCTCGCGCCGGATGCGGGGCGGCATCTGTCGAGCCGGCGGGCGGCTGGATGACAGGGTCCTCCCGATATGAAGTGAGCAACGGGCGAGCGTGAGCCGCGCGGGCTGGCGTCATCCGTGCGTGTCGTCGGGGATTTCATCGACCGAGCGCACCGCCGCGCGCCGCAGGGCATCCAGCGCGGCACTGACCGCGATACGGCCAAAGCCGTCGTCGCGCCAGTACATGGATACCGAGCCAAAGCCCGCCAGCCGCAGCGGCAGGATGCGTAGGGCGCCAAGATGCTCCAGGCGTCGCGCGGTCCGGTGCGAGGCCACGCCGATCATATTGCTGTGGTTGAGCAAGGTCAGGTTGAGGATGACCGAGTTCGACTCCACGCAATCGGCCGGCATGCCCTGGCCAGCCGCGTTCAGCGCCGACTCCAGCGTGTTGCGGATGGGCGTGCCGCGTGGCCACACAATCCACCGGTATGCCTGCAGGTCGCTCCAGCCCGGTTCGGCCAGCTCGAACAGCGGATGCCGCGGGCGTGTGACGAAATGGATCGGCTCCATGTAGAGCGCCTCGGCGCGCATCTGCCCGTCCTGCAGTTCCGGCGCGGAGCGGCCCACCACGATATCGACCTCGCCCCGGGCCAGCTGCGCCATCAGCAGGTTCATGGTGCTTTCCACCAGCCGGACATGGGCTTTCGGCAGGCGCTGCAACAGCGAGGTGACGGCTAGCGGCACGGTATTGGCAGCCGACGCGCCGGAGGTGCCGATCACCACCAGGCCGCTGCCGCCTTCGCGCATGGCCTGCATGTCGTCGCGGGCGGTATCCAGGTGCGCCTCGATGCGCCTGGCATGGGCAATCATCGATTCGCCATAGGGCGTGGGGCGCAGGCCGCGCGCGTGGCGCTCGAACAGCGGCAGCCCGATGTCGTCTTCGAGTTCCTTGAGCCATTTCGACAAGGCGGGCTGCGTGGTGCTGAGCGCTGCGGCTGTCTGGCTCATGTTTCCGGTCTGCGCCAGGCTAAGCAGCATCTGCAGGTTGCGCAGCCGGAGCCGCTGGGTCCAATCCATCAGGGTATTCCCTTTGAGATATATCCATATTCATATGGATAAGAGGAATCTGTCATTTTACAAGGTATATCTCACGGCGTATAAATCTTCCATCGCACCCCGCAGCCCATAGCGGCTGCCCAGCGCCCCGAGCGGGCGATGAATCGGAGACAAGGCCATGCCAGACGCAAAGAAGCGCACCGACCGTTCAGCTTATTACAGCCGCATCGGCCGCAACCAGATGGCGCCCCTGTGGGAATCGCTGCACGCGTTGGTCCCGCGCGAGCCGCGCCCGCAAGCGCAGCCGGCGATCTGGAAATACGCCGAGATCCGCCCGCTGGTGATGCAGGCGGGCGAGGTCATCAGCGCGGAAGAAGCCGTGCGCCGCGTGCTGGTGCTGGAGAATCCTGGCCTGCCCGGCAAGTCCAGCATCACCTCCACGCTGTACGCGGGCTTGCAGCTGATCCTGCCCGGCGAGATTGCCCCCAGCCATCGCCATACTCAGTCCGCGCTGCGCTTTATCGTGGAGGGCCGCGGTGCCTGGACCGCCGTCAACGGCGAGCGCACCACCATGCATCCGGGCGATTTCATCATCACGCCATCTTGGACCTGGCATGACCACGGCAACCCGTCCGTGGCACAGGGCGGCGAGCCGGTGGTCTGGCTCGACGGGCTGGATATCCCGCTGCTGCAGCACCTGGATGCCGGCTTTGCGGAAAACTACCCCGAAGCCTCGCAGCCGGTGCTGCGTCCCGAAGGCGACAGCTTTGCCCGCTTCGGCCACAACATGCTGCCGGTGCGCCACCGCGTCACCGATCCCACCTCGCCAATCTTCAGCTATCCCTATGCCCGCAGCCGCGAGGCGCTGGACCAGCTCTACCGCAACGGCGAGCTCGATGCCTGGGATGGCGTGAAGCTGCGCTATGTGAACCCGACCACCGGCGGCTGGCCGATGCCGACCATGGCTACCTTCATGCAATACCTCCCTGCCGGTTTCCAGGGCAAAACGTATCGCAGTACCGACGCCACCATCTATTCCGTGGTGGAAGGGCGCGGCACCGTGCGCATCGGCGAGGCGCAGTTCCAGTTCGAGCCGCGCGACACCTTCGTGGCCCCGTCCTGGCAGCCGGTGCAACTGGCTTCGGTCGAGGACACGGTGCTGTTCAGCTATTCCGACCGCCCGGTGCTATCCGCGCTCAACCTGCTGCGCGAGGAGCGCACCTGATCCGGCGCGGTCCCATTACTTTGTCTTTTTCCCCTTCTCTTGCCTGATTCTTGCCTGAGGTCTTCCATGTCTTTCGTCATTACCCCTCCCGCCGCCGTGGCCGTGCCGGTCGTTGGCACCAGCGACCAGTTTCCCGTGCGCCGCGTCTACTGCGTTGGCCGCAACTACGCCGCGCATGCCCGCGAGATGGGCTTCGATCCCGACCGCGAGCCGCCATTCTTCTTCTGCAAGCCGGCCGATGCCGTGATCCCGGTCGCCTACGGCGAGACCCTGACGCTGGCGTACCCGGCCCAGACCAGCAACTACCACTATGAATCCGAGCTGGTAGTCGCCATCGGCAAGGGCGGCTCGGATATTGCGCTGGAACAGGCGCTGGAGCACGTCTGGGGTTATGCCGTGGGCCTGGACATGACCCGGCGCGACCTGCAGATGAAGATGCGCGAGATGGGGCGCCCGTGGGAAATCGGCAAGGCCTTCGACGCCTCGGCGCCGATCGGCCCGATCCATCCGGCTAGCGAAGTGGGGCATTTCGAGCAGGCCGCGATCTGGCTGACCGTCAACGGCGCCGACAAGCAGCGCAGCGACGTCACGCACCTGATCTGGTCGGTGGCTGAGACCGTGGCGGACCTGTCCAAGTACTTCCGCCTGGAACCGGGCGACCTGATCTACACCGGTACGCCGGAAGGCGTCGGGGCCGTCAAGCCGGGTGACCTGATGGTTGCCGGCGTGGAGCGCCTGGGCGAGCTGTCGGTGCGGGTGGCCTGACGGCATCGAGATTCCGGAATTTCGAGAAAGAGGGCTTCACCGTGCAGATCTATAGTTTCTTCAACAGCTCCACGTCGTACCGCGTGCGCATCGCGCTGGCGCTCAAGGGCCTGCCATGCGACTACCAGCCGGTCAATATCCGCGTGGGCGAGCATCGCGCCGCGGACTATGTGGCGGCCATCAACCCCTCGGCGGTGGTGCCGGCGCTGGTGGACGGCGACTTCCACCTGGGCCAGTCGATGGCGATCATCGACTACCTCGACGCCTGCCATCCCGAGCCGCGGCTGATCCCGCAAGCGGCGGAGCCGCGCGCGCGGGTGCTGGAGCTGGCCAATGTGATTGCCTGCGATATCCATCCGGTCAACAACATGCGCATCCTGCGCTACCTGCAGGACACGCTGGGCGTGACGCCGGAGCAAAAGGACGCCTGGTACCAGCATTGGGTGGACGAAGGGCTGGGCGCGGTGGAGCGGCTGCTGGCGCAGCACGGGCGCGGCCCGTGGTGTTTCGGCGACCAGCCCACGCTGGCCGATTGCTGCCTGGTGCCGCAGATCGCCAATGCGCAGCGCATGGGCTGCCGTACCGAACGCTTCGAGCGCACCATGGCGGTTTACCGCCATGCCTGCGAGCACCCGGCCTTCCAGCAGGCAGAACCTCAGCGGCAGCCGGACTACACGGCGCGCTAACCAATGCGACAGGGCACCCCGAGGCCGGATGGCCACCGGGTGCGCACCCAAGGAGACGAACATGAACAACACGCGCAGCACGGACCGCAAGGTGATCGTGGTCGGTGGCGGCATCGGCGGCCTGGCCGCCGCACTGGCGCTCGCCCGGCAGGGCATCCGCGTTGAATTGCTGGAACAGGCGGCCCAGATCGGTGAAATCGGCGCCGGCATCCAGCTTGGTGCCAACGCCTTTGCCGCGCTGGACGCCTTGGGCGTGGGCGACGCCGCGCGCAAGCGCTCCGTGTTCACCGACTACCTGGTGATGATGGATGCGCTCGACGCCACCGAAGTCGCCAAGGTGGATGTCGGCGAGCGCTATCGCCAGCGCTTTGGCAACCCCTACGCGGTGATCCATCGCGCCGACATCCACCTGTCCATCCTGGAAGCCGTGCGGGATCACCCGCTGATTCAGTTCCGCACCGCCACCACGGTGTGCGCGCTGGAGCAGGACGAGCGCGGCGTGAGCGTGATCGACCAGCACGGCGAACGCCACCAGGGCGATGCCGTAATCGGCTGCGACGGTGTGAAATCCGCCGTGCGCCAGGCCTTGCTCGGCGACGAGCCGCGCGTGACCGGCCACGTGGTGTACCGCGCCGTGGTGGATGTGGCCGACATGCCGGCCGACCTGCAGATCAATGCGCCGGTGGTGTGGGCCGGCCCCAACTGCCATCTGGTGCATTACCCGTTGCGCGGCGGCGAGCAGTACAACCTGGTGGTGACCTTCCATAGCCGCGAGCAAGAAGTCTGGGGCGTGCGCGATGGCAGCAAGGAAGAAGTGCTGTCGTACTTCGAGGGCATCCACGCCCGCCCGCACCAGATGCTGGACCGGCCCACCTCCTGGCGGCGCTGGGCCACCGCGGACCGCGACCCGGTGGCGCAATGGAGCTTTGGCCGCGCCACCCTCCTGGGCGATGCCGCCCACCCCATGACGCAGTACCTCGCGCAGGGCGCCTGCCAGGCGCTGGAAGACGCCGTGACACTGGGCGCGGCCGTGGCCGAGACCGAGGGCGATTTCGTGGCGGCCTTTGCCCTGTACGAGAGGGCGCGCATCCCGCGCACCGCGCGCGTGCTGTACTCCGCGCGCGAGATGGGCCGGCTGTATCACGCCAAGGGCGTGGAGCGGCTGGTGCGCAATTCGCTGTGGGTCGGACGCACGCAGGACCAGTTCTACGACGCGCTGCAATGGCTGCACGGCTGGCGCGCGGAAGACTGCCTGGGCGGGGCGCGGTAGGGGGAGCGCCGGCCCGGAGTGGCCCAAAGTGCGCAAAAGAAGCAAAGAGCGGCCAAAGAGCCGCCAGAACATGGCGAGCCGATCGCAAGTCGGCCGCTTCGAAACACAATGCAGGAGACCGCTGTGCCCACGCAACCATCCATCGGCATCACCGAATTCATCGATCGCCAGCCGTTATCGGCCTTCCAGGTCACGATCGTCGTGCTTTGCTTCTTGATCGTCGCCATCGACGGATTCGATACCGCCGCGATCGGCTTTATCGCACCCGCGATCCGCGCCGAATGGCAGCTCACGCCGGCGCACCTGGCGCCGTTGTTTGGCGCCGGGCTCACCGGCCTGATGGCTGGCGCGTTCCTGTTCGGCCCGCTGGCCGACCGCTTTGGCCGCAAGAACGTGCTGCTCTTTTGTGTGCTGTTTTTTGGCGTCGCGAGCCTGGCCTGCGCGTTCTCCGGCTCGCTGTGGGGGCTGGTGGCGCTGCGTTTCCTGACCGGTCTGGGGCTGGGCGGCGCCATGCCCAATACCATCACGCTGACCTCTGAGTATTGCCCGGCCAAGCGCCGCTCCTTCCTGGTCACGACCATGTTCTGCGGCTTCACGATTGGCTCGGCCCTGGGCGGCCTGGCCTCGGCGAACCTGATCGAAGAGCACGGCTGGCGCGCCGTGCTGCTGCTGGGTGGCGTGCTGCCGTTGCTGCTGCTGCCGCTCCTGGTCTGGAAGCTGCCTGAGTCGGTCCGCTACCTGGTGCTGAGCGGCAAGCACCCGGAAAAGGTGGCGGCCATCCTGGAGCGGATCGCGCCGTGCGAGCGTGTCGCGCCTGGCAGCATCGTGGTGGCGGACAAGCGCGCGCCCGGCTCGCCGGTTGCGCACCTGTTCAAGCCCGAGCTGGTGCGCGGGACCTTGCTGCTGTGGCTGACCTTCTTCATGAGCTTGCTGGTGATCTACCTGCTGTCGAGCTGGCTGCCCACGCTGCTGCGGGCAACCGGGATCTCGCTCAAGACGGCGGCCCTTGTCACCATGATGTTCCAGGTGGGCGGCACGCTTGGCGCCATCGTGCTGGGCTGGCTGATGGACCGGGCCAACCCGCACTATGTGCTGGCCGCAAGCTACGCGCTGGCAGGTGTGTTCATCACCGCCATCGGCAGCCTGACCACGGCGCCATGGCTGGCCGGGGTGGCGGTATTCGCCGCTGGCTTCTGCATCTCCGGCTCGCAAGTGGGCGCCAATGCCTTGTCGGCGGCCTACTATCCCACCGATTGCCGCGCCACCGGCGTGAGCTGGGCCAATGGCGTCGGGCGGATGGGCTCGGTGGTCGGCTCGGTCGGGGGCGGCACGATGCTGTCGATGGGGCTGACCATGCCGGCGCTGTTCCTGATGGTGGGGATACCGGCGGTGATGGCTGGCGCCACCATGCTCCGGTTCGGACGCCATCGCGCGGGCCAGGCACGGCGCATGGCGGTGGCGGCCTGAGGGCTTCCAGCGGCGGGTGCGCGTTTCATCCTTGAATGTTCAAATGATAATCGTTATCATTTTTTGGCCTCGGGTTAGTGACACGATCTGAGTCAGCAAATGGGTTGCCGGACATGTCATGTGTCCGGTTTTTTTGTTTCAGCATGACTTCAGCTCGGCACTTCGCCGGACTGCGCTCAAGCCCTCTGCACGTCGTGCGCGCGTGGCGCGCGGCGGGTAATGCCGATTGGTTCGAGCGGAAGGTTGCCAGCATGGGCACCATAGGCTTTGATGGTCATGTTCTTTCTCCTTTAGGCAGATCGACTAGCGACAGGCGGCAGGCCGGCTTCTCAGGCATGTGCCGCAGATCTGCGTGCAGTCATGACCGTCAGGACGGCAGAGATCGCCAACAGCACCGCGCTTACCACGAAGGTGCTCTGATAGCCGCTGTGGTCGAACAGCAGGCCGCCCACGGTGGAGCCCAGTGCGATGGACATCTGAACCACGGCGACGAACAGACCGCCGCCGGCCTCTGCATCCTTGGGGAATACCTTGGCGATCCAGGCCCACCAGCCCACAGGCGCCGAGGTGCCTGTCAGGCCCCACAGGCCGAGCAGCGCGACAACGCCGGCGATCCAGCCGCCGAAAGCGATCAGAGCCAGGGCCGTCGCGGCCATCAGCAGCGGAATGATGATCAGCGTCTGATAGAAGCCCCGCTGCAGGACGCGGCCAATGAGTACGGTGCCGATGAAGCCCGCCGCGCCGATCACCAACAGGATCAGCGAGATCGTGGCTCCATGCACTCCCGTGATCGTTTCCAAGAACGGCCGCACATAGGTGAACAGCCCGAACTGCCCCATGAACAGCAAACTGCTGGCCAGCATGCCCACAGCGACACCGGGGCGCGCGAACAGGGTGAACACCTTGAACACATTGCCGATGCCGGACACGCGTGCCGCCGCTTGCATCGACGGGAGCGTCTTCCACTGCCAGGCCAGCGCGATCAGCGACACTGGAACCAGACACAGAAACGCACCGCGCCAGCCGATGACAGTGCCCAGGTAGGCGCCCAGCGGCGCGGCGACCGCCGTGGCGAGTGCGTTGCCGCCATTGACGATGGCGAGAGCGCGTGGCACATCGCGCGCTGGCACCAGCCGAATGGCCGTGGCCGCCGACATTGACCAGAATCCGCCAACGACGACGCCGATCAGCGCCCGGCCTAGCATGTAGGTGAAGTAGTTCGGCGCCAGTGCGACGATCGCGCCGGAAACGCCCATTGCCGCCGTCAGCCCCAGCAGCAGGGGCTTGCGGTTCAGGTTGCCTGCCAGCGCCGAGATGAACAGGCTCGCAAGCACCGCGAACGCGCCGGAGATGGCGATGCCCTGGCCGGTCATGCCTTCGGTGACATGAAGGTCTCTTGCCATGGGCGTCAGCAGGCTGACGGGTAGGAATTCCGACGCGATCAGTGCGAGAGCACAAACCGACATGGCAAAGACGCCGCTCCAGGCCGCCGGCTGCTCTTGAGGTTCGTTGAGGGTGTTGGTGTCGCCCTTGGGGGTGTCGATGGCGGTGGCTGTCATGAAATACTCTTCTTCTGTCGCTCAATAGGAAATGCCGCGCAGCCCGTTAGGGTGTGCGCGGCCAGGTATGGAAACGCGAGGGGTGCAGCTCGCCCGCCCCGGTGGCTTTATACCGGCGTAGCCAGGTTTTTCTGAAAGAACGCCGTCAGCTTGTCGAAGGGGATGACGTCGACGCGGTCGTACAAGTCCGTGTGGACGGCCCCCGGAATAATCATGAGTTCCTTCGGCTCTGCCGCCGCCGTGTAGGCTGTTTCGGGGAATGTCTTGTCCCACTTGGTGCCGAGCTGCGCTTGCGCCTGGGCCATTGATGGACTCGCGCCAATGGCGCCGAGGCACAGGGGGGCGATTCCGGTGCCGTTCATTTTCGGCAAGTTGCGGCGGCCCACGTCGGCAACGTCCAGCGTGGCGATGTCGCTGCTCATTTCAATGCTCTTGGTCATGATGGGTATTTCTTTCAACGGGTAGATGTCACGGGAAGGCGGTTCAGGGTGCTACGCGCTCAATCCGCACTTTGTACGGCCCGGGCCGGGACAAGATGGGCAGACCCTCATCAACCTTGCCCAGCGGCAACAGGCTGCGCGAATAGGAGCGAGGCTTGATGAAGATCGCCAGGTTGCACCAAGGCGCGTAGTGAGTCAGCTCACCGGCCACGGGCGCCATGCCCTCAGGAGCGCCCTGCGTGGACAGCGTGCGCGGCAGGTCGGAGACACGCTCGATGGTGTCGTAGTCCGTCATCGTCAAGGACAGCGGCAGCAGCGACGCGAAATCCCGGGCGGTGACGTTGTCGTATAGGGTGGCGATGGCGACCTGCTCGCCGACGATCAGGCGAATCTTCATGACGGAATCCTTGGAAGGCGCAGAGGCCGCGCCGGCCGATGTCTGGGCGACCGAGCTGCCAGCCCCACAAGCGAGCCGACCAGCAGAGCCATCGCTCCCCGTCGCCATTGAAAGGGGGACGATTTTCATGCCTCCTATCTTCAGCTTTGGAGGCCGCGTTGACTAGCTAATGAATGCTTAAAGGCCCTATAAGGTAAGCTAATAAGTATTTTTGGTATTACATGGGAGACCGAGCTGTGGCCAGACGCAACCTCAACGACCTTCTATATTTCGTCACCATTGCGCGCGAAGGCAGCTTCACACGCGCCGCGGCGCATCTGGAGGTGACGCAATCGGCATTGAGCCAGGCGATCAACGGCCTGGAGGCACGACTTCAGATCCGGCTGCTGACTCGCACCACGCGCAGCGTCTCGCCGACGGCAGCAGGCGAGCGCCTGTTGAATGCCATCGGCCATCGGTTTGACGAGATCGAGTCCGAGTTGGATGAACTGACTGAACTGCGCGACAAGCCTGCGGGGACGGTGCGCATCACCTGCGGCGATCACATTCTACGAACCACGATTCTCCCGAAGCTCACCCCGTTGTTGCGCGAGTACCCCGACATCAAGGTCGAGTTCGACGTGAACTACGGCTTCCGGGACATCGTTGCGGATCGCTTCGATGCGGGTGTCCGGTTGGGCGACACCATCGACAAGGACATGATCGCCGTGCCCATCGGGCCGCAACTGCGCATGGCGATTGCCGCGTCGCCCGAGTACTTCAAGTCGCACCCGATTCCCAAGAAACCGCACGACCTGCTGAATCACAACTGCATCAACATGCGGATGCAGAGCAGTGGCGGGATTTTTGTATGGGACTTTCAGCGGCGTGGCAAGCAGTTGAATGTGCGCGTGGATGGACAGCTCATCTTCAACACGTCGCACAACATAGTGGAGGCCGCGCTCGCCGGACTCGGCATCGCCAGTCTGCCCGAAGAAGAGTTCGCACCGCATATCGAGGAAGGCCGCCTGGTACGCGTGCTGGACGACTGGTGCGAGCCGTTCTCGGGGTTCTTCCTGTACTACCCCAGCCGCCGGCAACCGTCGCCAGCTTTTTCGCTGGTTGTGGATGCGCTTCGGTATAGGGAGAGCAACTCAAGCAAAGGTCAGCTTGGTAGTTCGACCAGGAAAGTTAGGTCGCGGAAGGATTCGTCTGCGCAATAAGCCGTCTCGATTCATGAATGTGCGCGGTCCTTGACTGCGCGTTCTTCGCTCTGGATGACGCCAGACCGCTTGGGCTATGATGAAAAACGAGCCCGCCGTTGCTCGGCAATCCCGCACGACCTAGTGCGCCGCTTGCGGTAGCATCTGCCCAGCGCCGGCAGCGTTGTCCTCGCTGCGCGGGCTTTTTCCTTTTCCTTCGATCCAGCGCCACCGATGCGGCTTGCCCGCATGGGGGAAACCAATGACGGCAGTCGGCAGGCCACCGCAAGACGCTACCTCGCCGGCACACGCCGGGAGGCTCGGTGCCACTGCCGCCGGCGGCCGGCGCTGGGCATGGCTGCCAGAGCAGGGCGGCTGGAAATACCATGCGCTGCTCGGCGCCATCGGGGTCCTTGTCCTCGGCCCGCTGGGCGGGATTGCGGCGGCGTACATGAACTTCTCGCTCGGCTTCTTTGTGGGCGGGCAGGTGCTGGCAGGCATTCTCGGCTCCACGGTGACCTACGGCTATGGCGCGGACGGCCGCCATGGCGCGAACTATATCCAGACCATTGCCGCATCGGTCGCCGGCATGAGCGGCATGGCCGTGGTGATCCAGGCGATGACCTGGATGGGCCTGCCCGAGCCGCCGATATGGCAGTTGATGTTGTACATGCTTTGCGTGGGCATGTTCGGCGTGGGCGTGGGCATGTTGTACACGCCAATCCTGGTCGATCGGCTGCAACTCACGTTTCCCTCCGGGCTGGCGGTGGCCAACATCCTGCGCGCCCTGACGGATCCGGTGCTGCTCAGGCAGTCGGTGTCGCGGCTGGCTGGCGGCACGGTGCTGGGCATCGTCAGCGGCATCGGTGCGGCCCGCGTGGAGCGGCTTGCCGCCATCGATTTGTCCGCGTCCACCTTTGGCGCGGGCATGATCGTCGGGGCCCGCATCGGCGTGGCGGCGCTTGTTGCCGGGCTGGCGGGCCAGGCGTTGATCCCCTTTTTTGTCTCGATCGGCTGGCTGGCGCCGGGCGACCCCTTTCGCAAGATCACCTTCCTGATTGCGCTCGGCATGATCATGGGCGCCGCGCTGCTCGATATCTCGCTGATCCTGCTCAAGGTGTACCGGCATGGCCGGCAGTTGCCCGCACGGATACGGCGCGAGCCCTCTGCGGCGGCAGGTGACGGCAGCCTGTGGCGGATGGTGGCGTGGGTGCTGTTCTGGGGGCTCGCGGTGGTGGCGGTGGGCGTGGGCCTGCTGCATCAGCCCGCGGGCTACATGGTGCTGGCGGTGTTGCTGGTGTTCGTGTTCGCCATGGTCAACGGCATCTCGGTGGGCATGGTCGACCAGAACCCGATTTCTTCCGCATTCGTGCTGTCCGTGATCCTGATGGCCGCGCTGGGTTTGCGTGACCCGAATGTGGGGCTGATCGCGGCGACGGTGCTGCTGGTCTCGACCAGCGAGGCGTGCGACATGCAGCAAGACCGCTCCACCGGCTGGCGGCTCGGCACCAGCCGCACCGTGCAGTTTCGCTTCCAGGTGGCGGGCATCGTTGCCGGCGCGGTGCTGGCCGTGTTGTTCGCCAGGCTGTTCATGCGGGCGTATCCGGCGCTGGCGCTCGACCAGACTGTGCTCTCGGCCGGCGAGCAGCCCCAGCACTGGGCTTCGGCCATGACTTACAAGATCGTCGGCGCGTTGCGCGGCTTGACCAACGACTTGCCGCACCAGCGCACGGCGGTTGTGCTGGGCATCGTTCTTGGGCTGGCCACGGCGGTGCTGCGCCTTCTGGTCAAGTCGTGGCCGCGCTACCAGCGCTTTGCCCGGGCGGGAAGAGGCGGCCGCGTTGCCGATTTCCTGCTGGATGCGGTGTTGCTGCCGTCGCCCTATGCCTCGTCCTTTGGCGGCTTCGTCAACCTGCCCACCTCGGCGTGGTTCGCGCTGGGCGGCGTCGTGGCCAGCCTGCTCAACCGCTTGCGCAATCCCGGGGACGCGCCGGATACCTTGCCCGAGGACATGAGCACGACATCGCTGGTGGGCGGCGGGCTGATCGCAGGGGATGCGCTGGCGGCGCTCGGGCTTGGCATCGCGGGACTGCTGTTTACGGCTTTACGCTAGCGCGCAGTCGCCGCCGCAGGCTCAGCCTGCCGCCTGCAGCATCGACATCTTGGAGATTGACATATGAGGGGCCTCAAGATCTTCCGCTGGCCGGTCTATTTCGTGGTGCTCATCGTCCTGGCCAACTACATCCTGGGAGCGCGACTGCGAGCGAAAGCCGACAACTGCACGCGTGACGTTTCCCACAACAGGACCTATGTCGCGGAGCAATGCATCATTGATTCTTGGCGCGGGGTTGTTACGGTGCGGGTGCGGATCTTGCGCAATGGCGGGAATACAGTGCTGGCCGAGCGCAGCTATGAAGCCGACGACAAGCATCTCGTATGGGGGGCAAACGGCAGGCATGTTTACTACGGCGGTGACAGTGGCTCGATTGACCTGCCACCGCATCCCATCGACCGTATTCGCGCCATTTTGCCCTGATGGCGGGGGCTGGAGAAACCCCTGTGATGGACGTTGCGGGTACTGCCAGTCAGGAACGCCTCAGAATCCTGAAGTTACCTCGTTCAGCGTCTATCCTTCAACTGCAGCATGCGTCTTGCGCCGGTCCGGCCTGTTCGCCGGCTGGCCGGAGGCCGACGGTTTGTGTTTGTGCCTGAATGTGCGCCTGCAGCAGTGCGACCTGGAGCGGCCTGGAGCGACTTGGCATTGCCGCTGTCGCACCCCGTGTTCAATTCTTTTGAGATGGATCTGAATTCTTTATCCGGGATGGAGAGGACATGCCGGAGGTGAGTGGTTGTGGCGCAAAATAGGCTGCGGCAGCGGACGGGGGGCTGGCAGCGTGGGCACGCCCCGGCGGCGGCGCCCTCATCGCGAGATCGGATGTGCCGGTGATTGTCGTCAACCTGCCTGAGGCGCGGACGCCATCCCGCGTACCCCAAGCGTGCCCATGAACGCCACGGAGCTTCCCTGGACGCCGACACATTGAACGCCATCGAGACTCCCCTGAACCTCATTGATGCCCCCGCCGCCGGCAGCACGCGGCGCGCTTGCGGAGCCCGCCGATGGTGATGGCCTGGTTGATCGCGCTTCCCTTGCTGGCAGCGTTGCTGCTGCTGCTGCTGCTGCTGCTGCCGGTGCGGCGCCACGTACCCTTTCTGGCCACGCCCATCGTGGTGAGCACGCCATTGCTTGGCCTTGGCTTGCTGCTCAGCGTGCGCAGCGCGGTGTTCGAGGGCCGCACCATTGCCTGGCGCCAGCCCTGGCTCGAGGACATCGGGCTAAGCCTCAGCCTGCGGCTGGACGGCCTGGCCTACGTGTTTGCGCTGCTGGTGCTGGGCATCGGGTTGCTGGTCATCCTTTATGCGCGCTACTACCTGCCGCGCAGCGAATCCACCGTACGTTTTTTCTCCCTGCTGCTGCTGTTCATGGCGGCGATGCTGGGCGTGGTGCTGTCCAGCAACCTGCTGCTGCTGGCGGTGTTCTGGGAGATGACCAGCATCGTGTCGTTCCTGCTGATCGGCTTCTGGTCCTATCGCTCCGATGCGCGCAAGGGCGCGCGCATGGCGCTGACGGTGACCGGCGGGGGCGGGCTGGCGTTGCTGGCCGGCGTGCTGTTGCTCGGGCATATCTGCGGCAGCATGGAGCTCTCCGTGGTGCTGGCCCAGGCCGGCACCGTGCAGCGCCACCCGCTGTATCCGGTGATGCTGAGCTTGATCTTGCTGGCGGCGTTTACCAAGTCCGCTCAATTTCCCTTCAGTTTCTGGCTGCCGCATGCGATGGCGGCGCCCACGCCGGTGTCCGCCTACCTGCATTCCGCCACCATGGTCAAGGCCGGCGTCTTCCTGCTGGCGCGGCTGTATCCGGTGCTGGACGGCACCAACTGGTGGTTCTACATGGTCAGTCTCACCGGCCTTGCCACGCTGGTGCTTGGCGCGGGCATGGCCTTGCTGCAGCGGGACCTCAAAGGCCTGCTGGCGTATTCCACCATCAGCCATCTTGGCCTGATCACGCTGCTGTTCGGCCTGGACACGCAGTTGAGCACGGTGGCCGCGCTGTTCCACATCATCAACCATGCGGTGTTCAAGGCGTCGCTGTTCATGGCGGCGGGCATCATCGACCATGAGACCGGCACGCGCGACCTGCAGCAGCTGCGGGGCCTGCGCCGCTATATGCCGCACACGGCGTTGCTGGCCATCGTGGCGTCGCTCTCGATGGCGGGCGTGCCGCTGTTCAACGGCTTCCTGAGCAAGGAGATGTTCTTCGGCGAGACGCTCGCACAGGGCCTGCTGGGGGATTTCAACTGGATCATCCCGGCGGCGGCGACCTTTGCCGGGGCGCTGACGGTGGCGTACTCGCTGCGCTTTATCTACGGCGTGTTCTTTGGCGGCGAGCCGGACGGCCTGCCGAACTATCCGCCACATGAGCCGCCGCGCTCCATGAAGATTCCGGTGGAGGTGCTGGTTGCCATCTGCCTTGTGGTCGGGCTGTTCCCGGCGTATACGGTGGGGCCCTTGCTGGCGACGGCCGCCCTGGCCACGCTAGGCGGGCCGCTGCCGGAATACAGCCTCAGCTTGTGGCATGGCGTCAATCTGCCCCTGGTGATGAGCCTGGTCTCGATGGCCTGCGGCAGCGTGCTGTTCTTCTTGCGGCGCAACGCTTTTCATCGGATGCAAGCGCGTTTTGCCCATCTGAATGCGCGCGATGCGTTCGAGGCGGGCATCGACAGCCTGGCGCGGATGGCCGGGCGCGTCACCGGCGCATTCGAGACCGGCTCGCTGCAAGGCTACCTGGCGTGGATGCTGGCCGCCATGCTGCTGATTCCCGCCGTCTTCCTGTCCGACCTGGACACGCTGGCTGGCCCGGTGCCAGCGATCCCGCTCGACCTCATGACGGTGGCGGGGATGGGTTTGCTGGGGCTGTCGGCGATCGGCGTGGTGATTGCCCACCGGCAACGGCTGAACGCGCTTGTGCTGCTGAGCGCGTGCGGCTTGCTGGTGGCGCTGCTGTTCACGCGCTTCTCGGCGCCGGACCTGGCGCTGACGCAGGTCTCGGTCGAGATCGTCACCATCCTGCTGCTGGTGCTGGCCTTGTATTTCCTGCCCGTCGACCGGCCGGATTCGTCCTCGCTGGGCAGGCATGTGCGCGACGGCTGCCTGGCGCTGGGCGGCGGCACGTTGCTGGCCATCCTGGCCTACGCAGTGATGACCCGGCCTTACGACGCGATCTCCTCGTTCTTCCTGGCTAACAGCGTGGAAGGCGGCGGTGGCCATAATGCGGTCAACGTGATCCTGGTGGACTTCCGCGGCTTCGATACGATGGGCGAGATCTGCGTGCTGCTGGTCGCCGGCCTGGCGGTGCAGGCGCTGCTCAAGGGCATGCGCCTGACGGCGCCGCCAGCGGGGCCCAACGGGCTGCCATGGTCAAGCCAGAGCCATCCCTTGCTGCTCGCCATCCTGGCCCGGCTGATGTTGCCGCTGACCATGCTGGTCGCGGTCTTCGTGCTGCTGCGCGGGCACAACCTGCCGGGCGGCGGCTTTGTCGCCGCGCTGATCACGGCGGTAGCCCTGCTGCTGCAGTACGTGGCCAGCGGCGTGCTGTGGACGGAGGCGCGCATCGCGCTGAACTATCGCGCGCTGGCCGGTGGCGGCATCCTGGTGGCGGGGCTGACCGGCCTGGGCAGCTGGGCGTTTGGTTTTCCGTTCCTGACCACGGCCTTCGGCCATTTCCACATACCGGTGCTGGGAGAAATCGAACTGGCGACCGCCATGGTGTTTGACCTTGGCGTTTATTTCACGGTGGTGGGCACGACCTTGCTGATCGTGTCCCACCTCGGCGTGCGCGACAAGCGCCTCAATGTCAATGTCAATGCGAAGGAGGGGGGCTGATGGAAGCCGTCTACGCTGGCACGGTCGGCATCCTGATGGCCTGCGGCATCTACCTGCTGCTGCGTGCCCGCACGTTTTCCGTGGTGGTGGGGCTGGCGCTGATCTCATACGCCGTGAGCCTGTTCCTGCTGGGGATGGGACGGCTCTCCACCGGCCGCCCGCCGATCATTGCCACGGGCGCGCAGTATGCCGATCCGCTGCCGCAGGGCCTCGTGCTGACGGCCATCGTCATCGGCTTTGCCATGACGGCATTCGCGGTGGTGCTGGCCTTGCGCTCCCTCGGCATCACGGGCAGCGATCATGTGGACGGCAGGGAGGCGGGCGCGGCGCAGGGCGAGCCGCCGGCCGCCGGCACCCCCGGCACCCCCGGCACCCCGGACTCAGACACGGCGAGTGGCCAATGACCCACAGCCTCCAGCTATCGATTCTCCTGCCCATCCTGCTGCCGATGTTTGCCGGCGGCCTGCTGGTGGCCGCGCCGGCACGCTGGGGCCGGGCCCAGCGCGTGCTGAGCACCGCGGCCGCGCTGCTGCTGTTGCCGGTCGCGGCGTGCATGGTCAGCGTGGCGGCCACGGGCGCCATCCTGGTCGATCACATCGGGAACTGGCCAGCGCCGTTCGGCATCGTGCTCCAGCTCGACCGACTGGGCGCCCTGATGCTGTTGCTGACCGCGGTGCTGGGCGCGGCCGCCGCGGTGGCCGCGGGGCGGGGCGATGCGCGCCTCGGGCGGCATTTCCATGCGCTGTTCCAGTTCCAGCTGATGGGGCTGAACGGCGCCTTCCTGGCCGGCGACCTGTTCAATCTCTTCGTCTTCTTCGAGATCCTGCTGATCGCCTCCTATGCCTTGCTGCTGCACGGCGGCGGGCGGGCACGCATCGGTGCCGGGCTGCACTACGTCGTGCTGAACCTCGCCGGATCCGCTTTCTTCCTGATCGCGATCGGCGTGCTGTACGGGCTGAGCGGCACGCTCAACATGGCGCATATGGGCGTGCGGCTGGCCGGGCTGGCGCCGGCCGATGTGCCGCTGGCCACGGCGGCGGGCATCATGCTGATGCTGGTCTTCGCGCTCAAGGCTGCGCTGTTTCCCATGGTTTTCTGGCTGCCCAAGGCCTACGCCAGCGCCGCGGGCTCGGCCGCGGCGCTGTTCGCCATCATGACCAAGGTGGGCATCTATGCCATCTTGCGCTGCGCGGCGCTGGTTTTCGATGCCCCGGATGGCATGCTGGGCGTGTTCCTGCATGACTGGGTGTGGTGGCTGGCCCTTGCCACCATGGCGTTCGGCGCCCTCGGCGCGCTGGCCGCCCCGAACCTCAAATCGCTGACCTGCTACCTTGTGGTGGCATCGGTAGGGCTGCTGGCGGCCAGCGTGTCGATGCAGACAGCGCAAAGCTGGGCGGGCGCGCTGTATTACCTGCTCAGCACCACGCTGTGCACGGCGGCGCTGTTCCTGCTGGCGGACGCGCTGGAGCCGGCTGCGCCTGCCGCCCCGGCGCGCGAGCCGGTGGCGGTGGTCCGCGGCTCGCGGCTGGCCGGCTTGCTGTTCCTGGTCGCGGCGGTGGCGGCGATCGGCCTGCCGCCGTTATCCGGCTTCATCGGCAAGGTCATGGTCATGCGCAGTGCCTCGCTGCCGGCGGCGGCCGTGTTGTGGCCTTGCATCCTGCTGTCCAGCCTGGCGCTGCTGATTGCGGTCAGCCGCACGGGCACGCGCCTGTTGTGGCGCCTGCCTCAGGACCACGATCCGGAGCGCCATCGCGCCTGCCAGCGCATTGCGCCCGACGGCTGGAAGCTGGGCTGCTGCGCGTTCCTGCTGGCCTGCAGCCTGGCCCTGGTCGTGGGTGCCCGTCCGCTGAGCCAGTATCTTGCCGACACCTGTGCCCAGTTGTTCGACCGTGGCGCGTACCTGCGCGCGGTGCTGCCGTCCGGGGGAGGCTGACACCATGTGGAAACGCTTGTTCCCGCATCCTTGGCTCAGCCTGGCGCTGCTGGCGATCTGGCTCCTGCTGGCCAATAGCGCATCGCCAGGCAACCTGGCGCTGGGTGCCTTCCTCGGCTGGGCATTTTCGCTGCGGATCGGGGCACGGCTCTGGCTGCGGCCGGTGCGGGTGTCTCGTCCCGACCTGATGCTGCGCTTGTTCGTGCATGTGCTCGTCGACATCGTGGTGGCCAATGTGGAAGTGGCCATCCTGGTGCTGGGGCCGGTGTCCCGGCTGCGCGTGGCCTTTATCCAGGTGCCGATCGATGTCGAGCACGAGCTGGCGCTGTCCGCGCTGATCAGCATCGTGTCGCTCAGCCCTGGCACCTTGTGCGCCGAACTCAGCGACGACCGCCGCCGGCTGCTGGTGCATGTGCTGGATCTTGACGATGAGGCCCGCCTGATCGCGCTGATCAAGACGCGCTACGAGACACCGTTAAGGGAGATATTCGAATGCTTGCCGTCGTAATGCCGATCTCGCTGGCGATCCTCGGGATTGCCTGCCTGCTGACCTTTATCCGCCTGGTGCGCGGACCGGGCCTGCCCGACCGCATCGTGGCGCTCGATACGCTCAATATCAATGCCATCGCGCTGATCATGGTGTTCGGCATCTGGCTGCGCTCGGCGCTGTTCTTCGAGATTGCGCTGCTGATCGCGGTGATGGGCTTCATTGGCACCGTCGCGCTGACCAAGTACCTGCAGCGTGGCGACATCATCGAGCTCAAGTAACCGGCACCGGGAGACCCAATGGACTTGATGAGCCCTGTAGCGGAAATCGCCACTTGCGCGCTGCTGCTGATCGGCAGCGTCTTTACCCTGGTCGGCGCCATCGGCCTCGTCCGGCTGCCGGATTTTTTCATGCGCCTGCACGGCCCGACCAAGTCGACCACGCTTGGCGTTGGCGGCGTGGTGCTGGCGTCGGTGGTGTTCTTCAGCAACCAAGGCGACGGCCTGAGCCTGCATGCGTTGCTGGTTACCGCGTTCCTGTTTCTTACCGCGCCGATCAGCGCCCATATGCTGGCCAAGGCGGCCATGCAGCAGCGGCTGCCGGTGGACCCGCGCACGCGCGGGCGATTGTGGGATGCCCAGGACCGGGAGCGCAGCGAAGCGCCGGCGCAGGGCGCGGAGCCGGCTTCGCCCCGGGACGCTCAGGGCAACTGAGCCTGCAACCTTCGGTCTTTATCCCTGTTCCCACGAACTGCACCATCCGGCGGCAGCTACCTGCTTGTCGCCAAACAGCACGCAGCCGCCGGTTGCCGGGTTGGCGCCCTCCTGGAACAGCTGGCAGTTGGCGCAGGTCTGGCTGGCGGCATGCCTGGGATATCTGGCCTGGTCCACCTTGCGGGTATCCGCCTTGTAGCCCAGCTTGACCGCCTGCGGTTCGGCCTCGTCGAGCGTGGGCGCGGCGGCGTAAGCGCCACGCCAGGCCGGGACGGTGGCAAGGCTTGCGACAACCGCCACCGGCATGGTTTTCAGGAATTGACGGCGGGAGGACATGGGGTTTCCTTTTTTCTGTGGGCCGGCGGCGTTTTTGCGGGGTGTTTCGGCATCCGGCGGGGCGATTGTGGCACAGGCGCTGCCGGCTGGTTGCGGGTTGATGCGGCGCCGACCCATCCGAGCGCTTCGCCGCGCCATATCTGTGGCAAACTCGGCGCTGACTTTTTTTGTGCCTGCGCCGCTGGCGCGCATTCAATCCCGAGCCCTCAAGCCCTCATCAAGCCCAATCAAGCCCATGACCGCGTCCACCAATACCGACACTCTCCGCCAAGCCCTGCAGGAGCCGCTGCCTTTGCAGCTCGCGCCCTTGATGGGCACCGCCTTTGCCGAGGCGGGCGAGGCGGAGCGGTTTGCCATCTATACGGAACCGCCGGAAGCGCCCGGGCGCGATGAGGTGCTCGCTGCGCTGCGCAGCCATCTCGACGCGCACGCCGGCGACGAGCCGGCCGTTGGCGAAGTCCTCGACAGCGAGGACTGGGAGCCGGGCCAGGCGTTCGAGATGGACATGGATACCGATGAGGTTTGCGGCCAGGTGCTGTTCTACCGCCTGATCCTCGCGCGGGACCTGGATCCGGTCGGGTACTGCGCGTTCGAGATCAATGCCGACGAAACCGGTGTGATCTTCGTCACGCTGGTCGAGTCGTGGATTCGCCCGCAGTACCAGCCGCTTGGCCTGCAGCGCGGCTTTGTGCAACTGCTGGCCAATGCCGTCTACGCCGTGCTGGGCGACCTGGATGCGCGGCTGCAGGTGGCGGGCGAGCGCAGCGCGTCGTTCGAGGTGTTGCTGGGGCTGGACCAAGCATCCACTGCGGGGGCTGCGCTGTTGCAGTCGGTTGCCGATACACTGAAGGCGTGGACGGTCGCGGCGGATGCTGCCGGGCGCGAGCCGCTGGGCATTACCAGCGTCCGTGTTTCGGTGCTTCCCGCCAGCTCGGCGGGTTGATCGCCGTCGGCAAACATTGCGGCTGCCGGTCTCCAGCTTGCCCAGCAGGCAACGAGGACCGGTCCATCATGTGCTGCGCCACCAGGTGGCCTCCTGCTGGCGGCTTTCGCTCAGGTGCGGGTGATCGATGCGCCACCATCCACCGGAGGCGCGGTTCCGGTCACGAAGGCTGAATCGTCGGAGCCAGGTACAGCACCGACATGGCAAGGCCGCGCAACGACGTCAGCATCTTTTTGAAACGGCCTCTAAGCGCATGACGCCATGCAGGGGCTGAAGAGTGCACGCTGCCGCGTAAGAAAAGCCTGGCCCGTTTGAATAGAGTTCCTATATTAGTAAGGCCCAAAGCATGGGGCGTGCTTCGTATCGCTTCATGCGCGCACGCGGGCGCTGCACCCGCGACGTGAATCCAAGGCGAGGGCGTCACGCGTCCTCGATCGATCCGTACGTCCGTATCGGAGAAACACCATGACTAACCCGAAGCTCGAGGTATTGACACCGCAGAACAGTCAGTTGATTTTCATCGATCACCAGCCACAAATGGCCTTCGGCGTGCAATCCATGGACCGGCAGGCCCTGAAGAACAATACGGTCGGATTGGCCAAGGCCGCGAAGATCTTCAATATTCCCACCACGATCACTACCGTGGAGTCCGAGAGTTTTTCGGGCTTCACCTATCCGGAATTGCTCGACGTGTTTCCAGGCACGAAGCTGCTTGAACGCACATCGATGAACTCCTGGGATGACCAGAAGGTGCGTGACGCGCTCGCGGCGAACGGGCGCAAGAAAGTCGTCGTCTCCGGCTTGTGGACCGAGGTGTGCAACAACAGTTTTGCGCTGTGCGCGATGGCCGAGGGCAACTACGAAATCTACATGGTGGCCGACGCCTCGGGCGGCACTTCCAGGGAAGCACACGACTACGCCATGCAACGCATGATCCAGGCCGGCGTCGTCCCCGTGACCTGGCAGCAGGTCCTGCTCGAATGGCAGCGTGACTGGGCGCACCGCGACACCTATGACGCCGTGATGAAGCTGGTCAAGGAGCATTCCGGCGCTTACGGCATGGGCGTGGATTATGCCTACACGATGGTGCACAAGGCCGAGCAACGGACCAGCGGCAAGCACGAGGCCCTGCCGGCAGTGCCCGCCCGCTAGCGCTTGGCCAGACTGCTCTTTGCCGAACCGGCGGGTGCCGCTTTGCCGCGGCCCCGCTGCAGTCGTTGCCATCGACCGGAGCCTCACCATGGATGCCGCCGCCAAGCCCGAACTGATTCTGATGAACGGGCGCTTTGCCACGCTTGACCGCGCCAACCCGCAGGCCGAAGCCGTAGCCATCAGCGACGGCAAGTTCATCGCCGTCGGCACCCGGCACGAGAT
>NZ_JBXASU010000104.1:0-24547 GCF_058809705.1 Cupriavidus sp. MPR-AND1C
CCCATAGCCCCCAGCACATGCCCGCCGCATCCAAATGCGCCACAATGACGCCCAGGAGACACACAGCATGGACAAGCTAAAACAGATCGAAGCCTTTATCGCCGTTGTCGAACACGGCAGCATGGCTGCGGCCGCGCTGACGCAGGGGGTGACGCCGGTGATGATCGGGCGCCGCATCAATGCGCTGGAGGCGCGCATCGGCGTGAAGCTGCTGCACCGCTCGACCCGGCGCATTGTGGTGACGGAGCAAGGCGCGGCGTTCATGGAGCAATGCAAGAAGGCTCTGGCGGACCTGGACCGGGCCGAGATGCTGATCGCCGAGGGCAAGCACAAGGCGACCGGCCACCTGATCGTGTCGGCACCGGCGGCGTTCGGGCGCAAGCATGTGGCGCCGCATGCCCCGGCGTTCCTGGCGGCGAACCCCGAGGTGCAGATTTCCTTCAACCTGACCGACCGCGTGGTGGACCTCGTGCGCGAGGGCTATGACGTGGGCATCCGCATCGGCGGGGCCATCGATCCGAACTTTGTCGCGATCAAGCTGGCGACCAACAAGCGGGTGGTGTGCGGCACGCCGGCTTACTTCGCGCGCAACGGCGTGCCGCAGACACTGGACGACCTGGCGCAGCACAACTGCTTGGCGTTCAACCTGCAGGGAGGCCAGCAGCGCGGCTGGTATTTCCAGCAGGACGGCAAGACGGTGACAGTGCGCGTCAATGGCAACCTGGATTGCAACGACGGCGAGTTGCTGCATCGCTGGACGGGCGAGAGCCTGGGGCTGGGCTGGCGCTCCACCTGGGAAATCCTGCCGCAGCTGGAGAGCGGGGAGCTGATCACGGTGCTGGATGAGTACGCGCTGCCGGATTACGACATCCTTGCGGTGTACCCGCAGCAGCGTCCGGTGCCGGCAAAGATCCGCTTTTTTATCGAGCACCTGAAGGCGGCGTTCGCGGTGCCGGGCTACTGGACCGGGCGGCAAGGAAGATGATGGCGGGGTGGCTCGCGGACGCGATCGTCCTTGTTCACCTCGCCTTTATCGTCTTCGTCGTGCTGGGCGGTTTGCTGGTGTTGCGCTGGCCGCGCATGGCCTGGCTGCATCTGCCGGCAGCGGCCTGGGGCGTGGTGGTGGAGTGGAGCGGATGGATCTGCCCGCTCACGCCGCTGGAAAATGCGCTGCGCCAGCGCGCGGGGCAGCAAGCCTATGGCGGGGACTTTGTGCAGCACTACGTGCTGGCGCTGATCTATCCCGAGGGCCTCACGCGCGAGATCCAGATGGGGCTTGGCGCCGTGGTGCTGGCGCTCAACCTGACGGTCTACGTGGCGCTCTATCGCCGGATGCGGCGCCAGCGAACGCGTCGGCACGCCTGAGCGCGCAGGACGCAAGGCGCGGATCGCCAAGCACCTCCGCCTGCGCCTGCGCCACGCAACACTACGACGCCGGCTTGAACGCCGCTGCCCGCTTTTCCATATTGGCGATCACGGCTTCGCGCTGGTTGGCGCCGCCGATCAGCCGGTCCTGCTCGACCGATTCGGCCAGCAGGATGGCGGCACCATCGCCGTCTTCGCTCACCTGCATCAAGCGCTTGGCGGCGCGGATTGCGTCCGGGCTGCGGTTGGCGATGTCGCGCGCGGTGGCTAGCGCGGCGGCGCGCGGGTCGTCCACCACGGCGGTGGCCAGGCCCAGCGCGCAGGCTTCTTCACCAGTAACGATGCGCCCGCTGTAGATCAGCTCGCGCAGGCGGTCGGGGCGCACCAGGCCGCGCATCAGCAGCATGCCGGCCATGTCGGGCACCAGCCCCCACTTGATCTCCATCACCGACATGCGCGTGTCCGCAGTGACATAGCGCAGGTCCGCGCCGAGCGCGACCTGCAAGCCGCCACCGAACGCCACGCCGTGCACAGCGGCAATCACCGGCACCGGCAATTCGCGCCACACCATGCAGGCGAACTGCGGGCGGTTGGCGACGCCATGGCTGCGCGCCGCGAGGCGGCCCGCGGCGATGGCGTCGCCCTGGCCATCGCCCAGCCCGGCCATGCTCTGCATATCGAGCCCGGCGCAAAATGCGCGGCCTGCGCCCGACAGCACAACGGCGCGCAAGTCCGGCTCGCGCGCGAGACGCTGGCCGGTCTCGATCAGCGCGTCGAACATGGCGGGGTCGAGCGCGTTCATCTTGTCGGGCCGGTTGAGCCTGACCTCGGCCACGCCGTCTTCGATGGTCAGGATGATGCGTTCGCTGCTGGTGCTCATAGGGCATTGCTCCTTGCTGGAATCGGGTCCTGCGCCGTGGGCAGGACATAGTCTTTGAATTGTTCGCGCAGCTTCACCTTGAGCAGCTTGCCCGTGGCAGTGTGGGGCAGCGAGTCGACAAAGGCGACGTCGTCGGGCACCCACCATTTGGCGACGCGCGCGGCGAGAAACGCGAGCAGGTCGGCGGCGCTCACGTCCTTGCCCGCGCGGCGCACCACCACCAGCAGCGGGCGCTCTTGCCACTTGGGATGTGGCACGCCCACGACGGCGGCTTCGGCCACGGCGGGATGTCCCATGGTGGCATTCTCCAGATCGATGGAAGAAATCCACTCGCCGCCGGACTTGATCACGTCCTTGGCGCGATCCACCAGCTGCACATAGCCGTCGGCATCGATATTGGCAACGTCGCCGGTGTCGAACCAGCCGTCGGCATCGAGCGCGTCGTGCTCTGCCTTGAAGTACGCCGAGGCGATCCACGGCCCGCGCACCTTGAGCCGGCCAAAGGCCTGGCCATCGTGCGGCAGCGCGTTGCCCTGGTCGTCCTCGATGCGCAGGTCCACGCCCCACAGCGCGCGGCCTTGCTTGAGCTTGATCTTCAATTGCTCCTGCGCGCCCAGCGCTTGATGCTTGGGCAAGAGCGTGCTGATCACGCCGATCGGGCTGGTCTCCGTCATGCCCCAGCCCTGGACGAAGCGCGCGCCGAACTGCTGCTCGAAGCGCTCGATCATCGCCGCCGGCGCGGCGGAGCCACCTACGCCGGCCAGCTTCAGCCCGAGCGAGCGCGGATCGATCTCCGGATGCGCATCCAGGTACTGGAACAGCATCAGCCACACCGTGGGCACCGCGGTGGAAAAGGTCACGCGTTCGTCGCGCAGCATGCGGTAGACGTTTTCGCCGTCCAGGTGCTGGGCGGGCAGCACCATCTTTGCGCCCGTCATGGCGCATGCGTAGGGCATGCCCCAGGCGTTGGCGTGGAACAGCGGCACGACCAGCAGGATCGTGCTGTCCGCGCTCACGCCAAACGTGTCGGACGCACAGGCCTTGAGGCTGTGCAGCACGGTGGAGCGATGCGAATACAGCACGCCTTTGGGGTTGCCGGTGGTGCCCGACGTGTAGCAAAGCGAGGACGCGGTGCGCTCGTCGAACTGCGGCCATGCATAGTCCTCGCTGCCGGCCTCGACCAGGTCTTCGTAGCACAGCAGGCTGGGCAGCTTGCCGGCGAGGCCGAGCGCGTCGGTGCCGGCGCGATCGGTCATTGCCACGAAGTGCTTGACGCTGGACAGGCGCGGCGCGAGTTGCGCCACCAGCGGCGCGAAGCACGGGTCGAAGAAGAGCACGCGGTCTTGCGCGTGATTGATGATGTAGTCGATCTGCTCCGGGAACAGGCGGGGATTGACGGTATGCAGCACCACGCCCGCGCCCGACACGCCAAAGTACAGCTCCAGGTGGCGGTGCGTGTTCCATGCCAGCGTGCCGACACGGTCGCCTTGCTCAACGCCGAGTCCGCCCAGTCCGCCCAATCCGCCGGGGCCGACGAGCGCGCTGGCGACCCGCTTCGCGCGGCGGTGCACCTGCGCGTAGTTGGAGCGCACCGTGCCGCCATCGATCGTGCGCGACACGATCTCCTGCTGCGGGTGGTACTGCGCGGCGTACTCGATCAGTGAGGAAATCAGCAACGGACGGTCTTGCATGAGGCCTAGCATGGTGCGCGTCTCCTGGTTTCGAATGGGTGGTGCGATGCGTAGCCAGCGGCGCTCAGCGGCCCTTGAACGCGGGCTTGCGCTTTTCCAGGAACGCCGCCACGCCTTCCTTGACGTCCTCGCTCTTCGATGCGCGCGACTGCAGCGTGGCTTCCCGTTCGAGCTGCGCCGGCAGGTCGCTCTGCAGGCTGGCGTTGAGCGCTTCCTTGATCAGGCCGTAGGCAAAGGTGGGCATCTGCGCCAGGTGGGCGGCCAGCCTGGCGGTCTCGGCCGGCAAGGCTTCGTCTTCATGCACCTTCCACACCAGGCCGATGCGATGCGCTTCTTCGGCGTCGATTTTCTCGGCCAGGATGGCCAGCGCGCGGGCGCGCATCTCGCCGGCGTAACGCGGCAGGAAGTAGGTGCTTCCCGCATCGGGCACCAGGCCGATTTTCGAGAAGGCCTGCAGGAACGACGCGGAGCGGCCAGCCAGCACCACGTCGCCGGCCAGCGCCAGGCTCATGCCGGCGCCGGCCGCCACGCCGTTGACCGAGGTGATGACGGGCTTGGGCATATTGCGCAGCGCCAGGATGATCGGGTGGTAGCGCTCGCGCAGCAGCGTGCCCGAATCCTGCAGCCCGGTACCACGCCCGGCCAGGTCGGCGCCCGCGCAAAAGCCGCGGCCGTTGGCGCTCAGCACCACCGCGCGCACGGCCTCGTCCTGCGCGGCACGCTCGACGGCGGCGCGCAGCTCGAGCAGCAGCGCGCTGTTGAGCGCGTTGAGCACGTCGGGGCGGTTCAGGGTGATGGTGGCCACGCCCTCGGCGGCGTGATAGAGCACGGGTGAAGTCATAGGAGTCTCCTTGTCGTAGGTGTTCTGCTGCACAAATGCACGAAGGCTTGAGTGTGTGTAGCGCCGCGCGGCTCAGGCCGCCTTGCCGGGCGCCTTGGGCGGATGCAGTGCGTCGGCGGACGCGTCGCCCAGCTTGCTGCCCCCATCGCAGTCGACGATGGTGCCGGTGATATAGCGAGCGTTGTCGGTGGACAGGAACAGCGCCGTATTGGCGATATCGTCCTTGTCGCCGTAGTCACGCAGCGCCAGGCGCGCCTTGAAGCGCGCCTCCATTTCCGGCGTGGGCGCGAGCCGCGCCATGCCCTCGGTGCCGGCGATGGGGCCGGGCGAGATGGCGTTGACGCGCACGCCGGCCGGGCCCCATTCCATGGCCAGGCATTTCACCAGCATGTTGATGCCGGCCTTGGCGGCGCATACGTGGGCCTGGAACATCATCGCGTTGACCGCCTGCGGCGCGGTGATGGCGATCAGCGAGGCGCCCGGCGCATTCAGAAAGGCAAAGCAGGCGCGAAAGACATTGAAGGTGCCGATCAGGTCGATATCCACCACGGTCTTGAAGCCGTTGGCGGACATGCCCAGGGCCGGTGCGACAAAATTGCCGGCCGCGCCCGAGATCACGATGTCGATCGGGCCAAGCTCGTTGCGCGTGCGCGCGAGCGCCGCTTCCACCGCGGCGTAGTCGCGCACATCGGCTGCCATGCCGATGGCGCTGCCGCCGGCGTCGTTGATGCTGGCCGCCGCCGCCGCGATACGCTCGGGGTCGCGGCTGACCAGCGCCAGCCTGGCGCCTGCCTTGGCAAAATGCCGGGCGATGCCCAGGTTGATGCCGGACGAGGCGCCGGCGATAAACACGACCTTGCCGGCCAGGACGTCGTCTTTGAACGCGTTGGACATAGGTTTCCCTCCCTCGGATGGGTTGGATGATGAAAGCGGATGGCCCGGCACGGAAATCGGGCGGGAAGATCAGCCGCGCACGCGGCGCGGGCGCACGGACGGCGAGACCGCCAGGGGCGGCAAATCGGGGAGCAGGATGGCGCGGGCTGGTGCTGGCGATGGCTCGAACATCGCCACCGGACGGCTGGAACGGGTCATGTCTGTCTCCTGGCTTTTATCTTTTGCCATTTATCTTTTAAGCAGCCTCTGACTTGGGCCTCCGACATCCTACTCCGAAGCCGTGATTCGATCACGTGCGGATCTGGCAATGATGGCGCGCGCGGCGCGCAAAAGAAAAAGCCCGCACCCAAGCCGGCGTGCGGGCTGCCGTCCGCGATGGACGGGCCAGTGTGTCATGAAGCGCGCCCCCGCAGCTTCATGACGAGGTCGATGATCGTGCAAAGGCGCGTGGCGCGCATTGACCTGGGTCAAGCGCGCAGCAGCATGCCCGGTTCAGGCCAGCAGCGCCGTCACCAGGTCCTTGCTGCGGGCGGCGGGCACCTGCTCGAAATGCAGCGCCGCCTCGACGTGGTTCAGGTGCTCCACCATCAGGGTCACCGCGCGCTCGGTGTCGCCGGCGCGGGCGGCCTCGATGAAGTCGCGATGCTCATCCGAGGAGCAGGCGGCATCGCGGCGGGACTGGTAGAGCATGGTGATCACCGCGCTGCGCAACGACAGCTCCTGCAGCATGCCCGTCAGCACACCATTGCCCACCACGTCCGCCAGCATGATGTGGAAATCGCTGAGCAGGCGGGTGCGCACATGGGCATCGCTGCCGCCCAGCGCTTTCTTCTCGGCGACGAGGTGCCGGTCAATGCGCTTGTAGTCGGCGGCGGTGGCGCGCGCCACGAACTCGCGGGCCAGGGCCGCCTCCAGGATGCGGCGCACCGCAAACACTTCGCGCGCCTCCTCGGCGCTGGGCTTGGCCACGAAGGCGCCCTTGTCCGGCACGATCTGGATGAGCTTGTCCTTGGACAGCATCAGCAGCGCGGCGCGCACCTTGGTGCGGCTGACGCGGTAGACGCTGGCCAGGGCCTCTTCGCGCAGCTTGGTGCCGGGCGGCAGGCGGTGCGAGACGATCGCCGCGACGATGTCTTCGGCGATCGCTTCGGCGGTCATGGCAGGGTCGATATGCTCAGGCATGGTTGCGCACTTGCGCAGCGTCTCGGTAGGAGGAATCCCGAGATTCTAGCGCCCCGCGGCCGCGCCGGGCAGCGGGGATGCCCCGGGGGTAGCCAGGGCGGCCTCGTGCGGCGCCGGGGCAAAGCCCGCTTCAAGGTCGCTGGCGTCGATCCTGCCGTTGAGCACGTCGTGGGCGCGGGCCCGGTCGATGTCCTTTTCCCAGGCGGCGACCACGACGGTGGCCACGCAGTTGCCGATCAGGTTGCCGACCGCGCGGGCAATGCCGATGAACCAGTCCACCGACAGCACCAGCACCAGCCCGATGGCGGGAATGGCCGGGTGCGCCGACAGCGTGGCCGCCAGGATCACGATGGCCGAGCCGGGGATGCCGTGCGCGCCCTTGGAGGTGACCAGCGCCACCGCCAGGATGCCGAGCAGGTCGCCCAGCGCGAGCGGCGTATTGGTGGCCTGGGCGATAAATACCGCGGCCAGCGTCAGGTAGATCGAAAAGGCATCCAGGTTGAAGGAGTAGCCCGTGGGGATCACCAGGCCCACCACCGATTTCTTGATGCCGAGGAACTCCAGCTTCTTCATCACCTGCGGCAGCACGCTGTCGGACGAGGCGGTACCCAGCACCACCAGCAGCTCGGCGCGCAGGTAGCGGATCAGCTTGAAGACGGAAAAGCCGCACAGGCGCATCACCGTGCCCAGCACCACCATCACGAACAAGGCCACCGCGCCGTAGAACACCAGCACCAGGTAGCCCAGCTGCTTGAGCGAGCCGATGCCGTACTTGCCCACGGTGAAGGCTACCGCGCCCAGCACGCCCAGCGGAGCCAGCTTGATGATGAAGCCCATCATCTTGAACAGCGTGTGCGAGAAGGTATCGATGATCGTCACCAGCGGCTGGCCGCGCTCACCCACCAGCGACAGCGCGCAACCGAACAGGATCGATACCAGCAGCACCTGCAGCACGTCGCCGCTGGCGAACGCGCCCATCACCGTGCTGGGGATCAGCTTGAGCAGGAAGTCCACCATGCCCGCGCTCTTGACCTTCTGGGCCGTGTCCACGTAGGCGGACATGGCCGAGGCGTCGAGCGAGGCCGGGTTCACGTTCATGCCGGTGCCGGGGTGGAAGATGTAGGCCAGCGCGATGCCCAGCGCCAGCGCGATGGTGGTGACCACCTCGAAATAGAGCACGGCCTTGATGCCGACGCGGCCCACCTTCTTGAGCTCGCCGGCGCCGCAGATGCCCGCCACCACCACGCAGAACACGATCGGGCCGATCAGCATCTTGATCAGCTTGATAAAGGCATCGCCGAGCGGCTTGAGCTTGGCGGCAAATTCGGGGAAGAGCAGCCCGAGCGCAGTCCCGAGCACCAGGGCGACAAGGACCTGGCCGAACAGGGATCGGAAGAAGCGGGAAAAGCGGGAAGGGGCGGCGTGCGGGCGGCCGGAAGCCGGCCGTTGCTGGACTGCTGGGTGCATCGTTGTCTCCATGCGGACGCGTCCTGGACTTTGGCTGGCGCATCCTGTCATTGCTGCAGGAATTGCCGGTTGCCCGCGTGGCGGGACAGCCGGCCTGACGTGCCGGGCGCGTGGCCGGGTGAGGGCTGCGGCGCTTCGTGGATTGGCCCTCCTGTTGGAGCGGAATCCACGCAACTCGCTGTCCGGATCGGATTGTCCGCAGCGAATTGTCGGAACGTGGAAGCCAATATAGTGCATATCATTTTTGTATGCAATTTTTGAATTCACTGTGCTACCATGAATCGCACAAAATAGAGCTCTCGCACGAGAGTCAAGGCGCACCGGGATGGTCCGGCGGCGCCGGCCCGGCACCCGAGGCACCGCTGGCGCGGGGCTTGCATGATCCGGCGCCACCCGCATTCGCGCACTTCCAGCAGGAGACACGCATGGCAGCAACCCTCACGCCCGCTACCGAAACCGGGGCGCGCATCATGGCCTGGGCCGATACCCTGGCCGTCCACACCGAGCAGCCCGGCATGCTCACCCGCACCTATCTCACCGAGGCTCACCACGGCGCCGCCGCGCAGCTCACCGAGTGGATGCAGGCTGCCGGCATGACGGTGCGCCGCGACGCGGCCGGCAACGTGATCGGCCGCTACGAGGGCACCACGCCCAATGCGCCCGCGCTGCTCACCGGCTCGCATTTCGACACCGTGCGCGATGGCGGCCGCTATGACGGCAACCTCGGCGTGATCCTCCCGGTCGCCTGTGTGGCGCAGTGGAACCGCCAGGGCAAGCGCTTCCCGTTCGCCATCGAGGTGGTCGGCTTTGCCGAGGAGGAGGGCGTGCGCTTCAAGGCCACGCTGCTGGGCAGCCGCGCCATCGCCGGCACCTTCGACACCAATGTGCTCGACAACGTGGACGACTCGGGCAAGACCATGCGCGAAGTGATGCGCGCGGCAGGTTTCGATCCCGCCGGCCTGCCCGCCGCCGCGCATGCGCGCGAGCAGGTGCTGGCTTTCGTGGAAGTCCATATCGAGCAAGGCCCGGTGCTGCTCAACGAAGGACTGTCACTGGGTGTCGTGACCGCGATCTCCGGCGCCACCCGCTTTATCGTGGAACTTGAAGGGCTGGCCGGCCACGCCGGCACCGTGCCGATGGACATGCGCCGCGACGCCGCCATGGCCGGCGCCGAGATCGGCCTGTTTATCGAGCGCCGTTGCAGTGGCCTGCCGGGCCTGGTCGGCACGATCGGCCAGTTCAACGTGCCTAACGGCGCCGCCAATGTGGTGCCGGGCCGCGCGGTCTTCTCCATCGACATCCGTGCTGGCGAAGACGCCGTGCGCCAGGCAGCAGTGAATGACGTGCTGGCCGAAATCGAGCGCGTGTGCGCCCGGCGCAATGTGCGCGTGCAGATCCGCAAGACGCACGAGGCCGTCAGCGTGCCGTGCGCGCCCTGGCTGCAACAGCAATGGGCGGATGCCATCGCCCGCCAGGGGCTGCCGGTGCGGCACCTGCCTTCCGGCGCCGGCCACGACGCCATGGCCATCGCGGCCATTGCCGATGTCGCGATGCTGTTTGTGCGCTGCGGCAACGGTGGCATCAGCCATCACCCCACCGAGATCATGACTGCGGAGGACGCCGCCAGCGCGGCTGCCGTGTTCAGCGATTTCGTCGAGCATTTCGACAAGCATTCCGCGCGGCAGCAGTAAAGCGCCCGCATCCGTCATCCTGAAAGACTTTTTCGAGAATCAACATGACCGCAAGAGACAACGTGAACCCGCTGCAGACCACGCTCACCAACTACATCGACGCCCAGCGTCCCGCGCAGGAAGCCTTCCTCGCCGAACTGGTCAAGGTGCCGTCGGATAACCCGCCGGGCGATTGCGACGCGCACGGCGCGCGCGCCAAGGTGCTGCTCGAAGGCCTGGGCTTCAAGGTCGAAGCGCACAAGGTGCCGCACGAGCTGGTCAAGGCCGCCGGCATGATCAGCGCCACCAACCTGCTGGTGCGCAAGACCTTCGGCACGGGCGGCCCCACCATCGCCATGAACGCCCACGGCGACGTGGTGCCTCCGGGGCTGGGCTGGACCAAGGACCCGTACGGCGGCGAAATCGCCGACAGCGAGCACGGCCCGGTCATGTACGGCCGTGGCGTGGCGGTGTCCAAGTCGGACTTCGCCACCTACACGTACGCCGTGCTGGCGCTGATGGAAGCCGAAAAGCAAGGCGCCAGGCTCAACGGCACGCTGGAACTGCAATTCACGTACGACGAGGAAACCGGCGGCGACATCGGTCCCAAGTTCCTGCTCGACCAGGGCCTGAGCAAGCCGGACTACGCCATCTCGGCCGGCTTCTCTTACGGCATCACCTCGGCCCACAACGGCTGCCTGCACGTGGAAGTGACGGTCAAGGGCAAGCAAGGCCACGCCGCCATGCCGCACACCGGCGTGGACGCGATCGAAGCCGCCACCCACATCCTGCAAGCCATCTACGGCCTGCGTGCGGAGCTGGCCACGCGCAAGTCGAAGACGCTGGGCATCGATACCGCCACGCTGAACGTCGGCCTGATCAAGGGCGGCATCAACACCAACGTGGTGCCGGACCTGGTGACCTTCCGCGTCGACCGCCGCATGATCCCCGAAGAAATCGGCTTCGACGCCGAGGGCGAGCTGCGCGCCGTGGTCGAGAAGGCCGCCCGCGACCGTCCGGGCATCGAGGTCAAGGTCGAGCGCATCATCCTGGCCGAGCCGCTGTCGGAACTGCCGGGCGTGGAAAAGCTGATCGGCGCCCTGAAGGGCCGTGCCGAGGAAGTGTTCGGCGTGGAGATCCCGGTGCAAGGCGTGCCGCTCTACACCGATGCCCGCCACTACACCAAGTACGGCATCCCCACCGTGCTGTACGGCGCCGGCCCGCGCACGCTGATGGAAGCGCGCGGCCACAATTCGGACGAGAACCTGCGCCTGAACGACCTGAACCGTGCCACCAAGGTGGTGGCGCTGGCGCTGTCGGACCTGATCGGTTGATCCGTCATGGTCCCGGGGCTGATATCAGCCTTGGAACTTGAAGAGAGGGCAGGCGCTCGCCGTGCCCTCTCGTCAGCCTTGATCGCAAAATCATGCGCATGACGAATATATCTTCCCAGCCATATCCGCTTAAAATTCATCACTAGAATTAATCCAGGTGGATCGGCTGTCCGCCGGCTTGGAGCCGGCCAGGTCTTACGGCTTGGCCGCGCGCTCCACCGGCGGCGTTTCGTCCCCATCTCCCAGCGGCCGCTGCATCAGCACCGTATCGATCCACTGCCCGTGCTTGAACCCGACGGACTGCAACCGGCCGATGGTGCGAAAGCCCACCCGCTCGTGCAAGGCCAGCGAGCCAGCGCCTTCGCCGCTGGCGGTGCAGGCCACTACCGCCACCATCTGCCGCCACGGGCCGCTCTCGCAGCGCGACACCAGCGCGGCCAGCAGCGCCAGGCCAAGGCCCTGGCCCCGGTAGCGCTCGTCGATATAGACCGAATCCTCAATGGCAAAGCGGTAAGCACTGCGCGTACGGTAGGCGCTGGCGTAGGCGTAGCCCAGCACCTCGCCGCCGCGCTCGGCCACCAGGTAGGGCAGGCCCTGGCGCCTCACCTCGGCGTGACGCAGGCGGATGTCGTCCACGCCTGGCTCGACTTCCTCGAACGACGCGCGGCCGTGACGCACGTGGTGCGCGTAGATGGCCTGGATGGCAGGGATGTCGGCGGCGGTGGCGTCGCGGATCGACGGGCTGGCGCAGGCCTGGACGGCGGCGGTGGCATTGGCCACGGCCATCGGCGTGGCGCAGGCGGCGCTGAGTGTGGCGAGAGGGGCTTTCATGATGCTGGCGCGGCGAGCGGTTTGGGCAGGTAAGCCGGTTCGAGCGTAGTCGATGCCGGAGGAAAGGCGATACGTGGATGAAAGCCGTGTTGCAGCAAACTGCCCCGCGGTGGCAAGGGCCGGGGCACGCTGCTACCTTAACTTGCGCCGATGCTATAAAGGAAGCTTCGCTGACTTATGCAGCGCATAAGAAAATCTTTGGCATGCGGCATCTCAATCCCGACTTCCTGCACGCTTTTTCGCTGGTTTGCGATCTTGGCAGCTTTTCGGCGGCGGCCGAGCGCCTCGGCTTGAGCCAGCCGGCGGTCAGCCTGCAGGTGCGCCAGCTGGAGCAGCGTTATGGCCTGCGCCTGCTCGAACGGGTAGGGCGCCATGTGCTGCCCACCCCCGCTGGCGAGGACTTGCTGGCGCACGCGCGTGGCGTGGCCGGGGCGCTGGCCGCCGCTGACGACAGCATGGCGCGCCACGCGGGTGGGGTGGTCGGCCGGGTGCGGCTGGGCACGGGCGCCACCGCCTGCATCTACCTGTTGCCTGCGGTGCTGCGCGACCTGCGCCGCGCCATGCCGGCGCTGGAGATCGTGGTCAGCACGGAAAACACCGGCGAGGCGCTCAAGGCGGTGGAAGACAACGCCCTGGACCTGGCCTTCGTGACGCTGCCGGCCTCTGGCCGGATGTTCGACATCACGCCTGTGCTGGAAGACCCGTTCGTGGCCATCGGCCCCGCCGACGACGAACCATTGCCCGCTACCGTTGCGCCCGCCGACCTCGCCGGGCGGCCGCTGGTGCTCTTTTCGCCCGGCGGCAATACGCGCCGGCTGGTGGACGAATGGTTCCTGCGCGCCGGTATCAGCGCACGCCCGGTGATGGAGCTCGACAGCGTCGAGGCGATCAAGGAGCTGGTGGGTGCCGGGCTGGGCTATTCGGTGCTGCCGGGCATGGCGCTGCCGCCGGGCCAGCCGCGCGCGCGGATCGCCGTGCGCCCGCTGGCCCCGCCGCTGGCGCGCACGCTGGCGCTGGTGTTGCGCCACGACAAGCCGTTGCGCGCCGGGCTGCGCGCCACCGTGGCGGCCCTGCTGCGGCTGGCGCCGCAAAGGCAAAGCCCGGCCTGAGCCGCTATGCCAACTCTCGGGGGCATGCGGGCGGGCGGCGCCGCTTGTATAGTGCGGGTTTGAGCCCCGGCGCCGGGGCATCGGTCGAACCAGGAGTGCCACCATGATTACCATCTATCACAACCCCCGTTGCTCGAAGTCGCGCGAAACACTCGCGCTGGTCGAGGCTGCCGCTGGCCGGCTGGGCGAGCCCGTGGAGATCGTGGAATACCTGAAGACGCCCCCCACGTTGTCCACGCTCAAGCAGCTCCACACCATGCTGGGCGTGCCAGTGCGCGAGATGGTGCGCGACAACGAAGCGCCCTTCAAGGAGCTGGGCCTGGCCGATCCGGGCCTGACCGATGCCGAGGTGCTGGGTGCGGTGGCCGACCACCCCATCCTGCTGCAACGCCCGCTGGTGGTGCGCAACCGCCGCGCCGCCATCGGCCGCCCCCCCGAGAACGTCGCCCCCTTGCTGGCCTGAGCCGGCGCCGGCAAACCTTGGCCCCGAAATAAAACCGGCCCCCACCTAGGTGGGGGCCGGCCCGGTCAGGGAGGCTGAACTGCTTCAGGCGGGTCGTCTATTGAACACCCAGCCAGTGCACGGCCTCCTGACCGAAAGCGATTGCCGCCAGGACCACCAGCAGGATCACCAGCGTCACCACGCTCACGTAGACCATGGCCTTGGCGACTTCGGCATCGTCCTCCAGGGAGTGCGGGCGGGTGGACTCGCGCGAGGATGAGCTCACGTGCGGCCAGTGCAACCGGCCGGCCATCTGGCGCAAGTGCAGGTTGGGATGGAAACGCATGGGCGACACCTCCTGGGCGTGGCTCGCGAGGCCGTGCAAGCCGTATATGGCGTGGCGCTGCGGCAGCCCTGAGAGACGGGGTGGGTTCGGATGCCATATACGTCTTAACTATAGCTGGCGTGGCCCAGGATGCGAGGCCTGCGCATGGCCCTGCGCAGGCAAGCCTGCTCAGGCCGTGGGAGCCGGTGGCGCGCCATCGCTTTCGGCCAAGGCTTGCGCGGCGGCCAGCGTGGCCTCCCGCGCGCGCAGCTCGGCGAGCATGTTGCAGAACAGCGCACCTTGCTCCAGCGCATCGTCAAGCGCCACATGGGTGTGCGGCAGCGGGTCCTTCCACTGCGCCGGCAGCGCCGCCTTGACGGTCTTGCGGTAGGGCAGCCCGGTCATGGCGAACCCCAGCGTCTTGATGTCGAGCGCGGCCCAGCCAAACGGCGAGCGGCCGGCAAAATGCATCATGTACCAGAACATCCAGGTGAAGTCGAAGCCAGCCGGAAAGGCCACGAAGACCGGCTTGCCGGGCAGGCTTTCCACCCATTCCACGTAGCGCACCATGGCCCGCCCGGGCGGCTCCAGGTCCTGCCGGCAGGCGGCCCAGGCTTCCGGCTGGGTTTGCCACCACTGCATCTGCGCCGGATGTCCGGCCGCGCCCGGCAGCGTTTCCAGGTTGGCCGAGAAGGTGCTCAGCACGGTCTTGTCCGCCAGCATCGCGGCGGAGGCGAACGACAGCATGGAGTGCGGCCCGGGGATGGGGCCGTCGGCCTCCACGTCGGTGCTGACATAGATTTCGGGACGGGTGTCCGGTGCCTGTCGCTTGGCCATGGCCTGCTTTGGAAATGAGGTTCGAGAAAAGCGGCGGCGGGTTTAGCCCACCCGCCCGCTAGCCTGCCAGGCCACTAGGCCACATCGATCAGGTGGTCCGCCACGTAGGGGTTGTGCTTGCGCTCCTCGCCAAAGGTGGAGACGGGCCCGTGGCCGGGCACGAAGGTGACGTCCTCGCCCAGCGGCCACAGATGGGTGCGGATCGAGCGGATCAGGTCGGCATGGTTGCCGCGCGGAAAGTCGGTGCGGCCAATCGAGCCGGCGAACAACACATCGCCCACGATGGCAAGCCGGTTGGCGCGCGAGAAAAACACCACGTGGCCGGGCGTGTGGCCCGGGCAGTGGTAGACCTCCAGCGTCTCGCTGCCGAACTGCACGGTGTCGCCCGTGTCCAGCCAGCGCTGCGGCTCGAAGATCTCGGCGTGGCCAAAGCCGAAGCGGCGCGTCTGCTCGGGCAGTTGCTCGATCCAGAAGCGCTCGTCCTCGTGCGGCCCCTCGATCGGGATCCCAAGCTCGCGCGCGAGCGACGCGGCGCCCGCGCAATGGTCCACATGGCCGTGGGTGAGGAAGATCTTCTCCAGCGTCACGCCGTGCTCCTTGACCGCCGCATGGATGCGGTCAAGGTCGCCGCCGGGATCGGTCACCGCAGCGCGGCCGGTGGTCTCGTCGATCAGCAGCGCGCAGTTCTGCTGGAAGGGCGTCACGGGAATCAATAGGACTTGCATGGAGCGGAACTCAGGAGGGGGAACGCGGGGATATCGCGAAAGCCGCGGAAGCCGCGGGCGCCTGATGCGCCACAACGGACGCAACCGCCGAAGCGGCCCGCGATGGAAATCGTCCTCGCATTGTAGCGTCGGGCACACCGGAACGTGCTGCGCCAGGCAGCAAGGCCAGGACATGAAGCCATGCGGGCATCACACCGCGAAAGCCTTGCCAGGACTGGCATTGCGCCCGACGACCGCCGAATCGGGTACGGCTTTTGCCGCGTGTTACAGACAATTCGTAACATAATCAAGGCCATAGGTGTAACTGCGTGATGCTAGACTCCCGCGATGTCTTGGTTACCCCCCTATTTTTCCCGCCCCGGGCGGATCGTCCGCCTGTGCCTGCACGCCACGTGCGCGCTGGCGCTGGCCGCCTGCGCGATCCCGCCGGCGAATGAAGGGCAGGAGGGCATGCCCACTGCCGCCACCCCGGGAAGTGCCAAGGCCGCCAAGCCGGGCAGGACGGCAAAGGGCGACAAAAACGGCGACAGAAGCGGCGGCAAGAATGGCAAGGCCGATGATGCCGCCAGGGGCGAGGCGACCGATCATGCCCAGAAAGACAACGGTAACGGCTGGGGCCTGTTCCGCTGGGGCGGCGGCAACGATGGGCTGGGCGAGGGCGCCGGCCAGGGCTCGCTGGAAGGCTTGCGGCCCGATCTGGGCTCCTTTGAGCAGCGCGGCATGGCGTCCTGGTATGGCAAGGGCTTCCATGGCCGCAAGACCGCCAATGGCGAGCGCTTCGACATGCGCGCGATGACCGCCGCGCATCCCTCGCTGCCGCTCGACAGCTGGGTGCTGGTGCGCAACCTGCGCAACGGCAAGGTCGCGGTGGTTCGCATCAACGATCGCGGGCCGTATCACAGCAACCGCGTTCTCGATGTCTCCTACGGTGCCGCCAAGCGCCTCGGCTTTACGAACCACGGCTCGACCCAGGTGGAGATCCGGCGCCTGTCGCGCTCCGAGGTGGCGGCGCTGGGGCCACAGATCGCGCCTGGCGACGACGATGCGGGCGATGGCGGCGAAGATGCCTCCCCTCTTTCCGAGATGGCAGACAATGCCGCCAGGCCGGCGCGTACGGCCCGCAAGGCGCGCAAGCCTGCCACTACCAAGCGCAAGAGCCGCTGAGCCGGGGCGCGGACCATGCAGCCCTGCCAGGTCAGCGAGGCCGACGGCGCCAGCCTCGCGCTTGCCTGCGGCTTACGCCGTGGCTTCGTCGTCCGCGTCACCCTCGGCGCGCTGCGCCAGCGCCAGCCGGTACAGCGCATCCGTTGGCGCGCCGGTAATGGCGGCGGCAAGCTTGGCGGCCCGCTTGGCCGGCAACTCGGCCAGCAGCAGGCCCAGCACCTGCTGGGCGCGGGCGTCGGGCAGGCCGGCATCCGCCGCCGCGGGCGCTGCCCCTTCCACCACCAGCACGAACTCGCCCTTGGCGCGCGACGGATCGGCGGCCAGCCAGGCCGGCGCCTCGCTCACGGGCAGCACCTGGATTTGCTCGAACAGCTTGGTCAGTTCACGGCCGATCAGCAGCCGCCTGCCGGCCGGCAGCGCGGCGGCCAGCGCCGCCAGCGTGTCGGCGATGCGGTGCGGCGCCTCATACACCACCCAGGCATGGTCCAGCGTGGCCAGCCCGGCAATGGCGTCGGCGCGCGCACGCGCCTTGGGCGGCAGGAAACCGGCAAAGGTGAAGCGGCCGTCACCGCTGTCGAGCATCGCGCCCGCCACCGACAACGCTGCCACCGTCGCGCTCGGGCCGGGCAGCGGCACCACCGCGTGGCCCGCGGCGCGCGCCGCTTCCACCAGCCGCGCGCCCGGATCCGAGATGCCGGGCGTACCCGCATCGGACACATAGGCGATGCGCTCGCCGGCCGCCAGCCGCGCGTTGATGCGCTCGGCCGCCTCGCGCTCGTTATGCTCGTGCACCGCCAGCAAGGGGCGGTGCAGCCCCACGCGCGTGAGCAGTTGCCCGGTGTTGCGGGTGTCCTCGCAGGCCACGGCGTCGACCAGGCCGAGTACATGCAGCGCCCGCAGCGAGAGATCGGCCAGGTTGCCGATCGGGGTGGCCACCACATACAGGGTGCCGGACGGGTAGGACTGGCCGGCCGCCAGGGAGATCCAGTCAGTCATGCTTGAGAACTTCCGTTGAAACCATCATTCAAATCCACGATGTCGCCAACGCAGGCGCGGGGAGCCCGGGCCGAGTCGCGCGCGCTGGACTACCTGGAAAGGCAGGGCCTGGCGCTCGTGGTTCGCAATTATCGCTGCAAAGGCGGCGAGATCGACCTGATCATGCGCGAGGCCGACGGCACGCTGGTGTTTGTCGAGGTGCGCCAGCGCGCCAGCCGTGCCTATGGCGGTGCGGCGGCCAGCGTCACGCCCGCCAAGCAGCGGCGCATCCTGCTGGCGGCGGCGCATTACCTGGCGGCCCAGGCAGGGCAGGGCTTCGAGCCGCGCTGCCGGCTGGATGTGGTCGCGCTGGAGCCGGGCCGTCTCGAATGGATCCGCGATGCGTTCGATGCTGGCGCGGCGCCATGAAGCGGCGGGCAGCCCAGGCGCCTGCGTCATAATGCGCGGTATCTTGCGGCGCATGCCGTATTTGAAAAGCGTTTGAAAACAAGAAGGCCGATCGAGCCATGCATATCGATAGCATCCAGCAGCATTTCTTCGACAGCGCGGAGACCAAGCGCCAGGCCGCCACGGTGATGGCGCCGCACATTGCCGCGGCGATCGAGCGCCTGGTTGGCGCGCTCACCAGCGGCAACAAGATCCTGGCCTGCGGCAACGGTGGTTCCGCCGCCGATGCCCAGCATTTCGCAGCCGACCTGATCGGCCGCTTCGAGCGCGAGCGCCCGGGCCTGGCGGCGATTGCGCTGACCACCGACAGCTCCATCCTCACCGCCATCGGCAATGACTACGATTTCAGCGTGGTGTTCTCCAAGCAGGTGGAGGCGCTTGGCCAGCCGGGCGACGTGCTGCTTGCCATGTCCGCCTCCGGCAACGCCGCCAACGTGATCGCCGCGGTGCTGGCCGCCAAGCAGCGCGACATGAGCGTGGTGGCGCTGACCGGCCAGGGCGGGGGCGAGCTCGCCGGCCTGCTCGACGAATTCGACGTCCACCTGTGCGTGCCCAGCGAGCGCGCGGCGCGCATCCAGGAAGTGCACCTGTTGACCCTGCATTGCCTGTGCGACGGCATCGACGAAGCGTTGCTGGGCGAAGGGTAAGGCCTGCGCCCACCCAAGCCCGCCGCGCGGCGCTGCCGCCTTTTGCCAACACAGTTTTTTTGCCTCACCGCTTTCAGCAAGGACCGCATGACGACTCTGCCCAACCCGCGTGAATCCCGCGCCGCCCGGCTGACCGGGCACCTGCCACGCCTGGCCCGCACCGCCGCCATGATGGCGGCCCTGACCGTCACGGCCACGCAGCTCGCCGGCTGCTTTCCGGTCATCGCTGCCGGCATGGCCAGCGGCGTGACCATGGCCACCGACCGCCGGCCCACCGCTACCCAGACCATCGACCGCGGCCTGCAGCTCGAAGCCGAGAACACCTTGAACTCGCGCTACAACGGCCAGGCCCGCGTGAGCGTGACGGTCTTCAACCGCAAGGTGCTGCTGACCGGCGAAGCCAAGGACAACACGGTCAAGCAGCAGATCGAGCAATACGTAAAGGGCCTGTCCAATGCGCGCGAGGTGGTCAACGAGCTCGAGATCGTCTCGTCGCCGTCGTTTGTCACCCAAAGCCAGGACACCTTCATCACCAGCAAGGTCAAGACCATGCTGGTCACTGCCGATGGCGTGCCCTCGAACTCGATCAAGATCGTCACCGAGAAGGGCGTCGTCTACCTGCTCGGCGTGGTCACGCCGCCCGAGGGCGAGCGTGCCACCGATGTGGCGCGCAATGCCAGCGGCGTGGTCAAGGTGGTCAAGGCATTCGACTATGTGACCGAAGCCGAGGCGGCCAGGCTCGACGCTGCCGCCACCGGGCGGACCGCGCCGGCAGACGCAGCGCTGGGTACGCCAGCACCGGTGCAGTCGGCGCCCGCCCAAGCCGCGCCCGACGCGGCCACCGGCGCCACGACCAGCCCGGTGGCATCGCCCGTTGCCTCGCCGGTGGCATTGCCGCCCGGCCGTAACCTGCCCTGAACGGCCAGGCGCGAAAGGCGGCCCGCCAGGCTCCCGCCTTTCGCCCAACGCCCACCGACTCTGCCGGCCGCAGCCCGCTGCCTGACAGCAGCCGGCGCAGTTCGATCTGCGGATTTCGCATCACATGCGCGCGCTGCGCTGTGCTAGGGTTGGCACGCCCTCGCGGCGCGACCCCGGAGCGAACACCATGAACCAGACCCCCACGCCAGCTGCCCTGACAGCGGCGCTCATAGCGCTGACGCTGCTGGCCTTGCCTGCCTGCGCGCGCGCGCAGGCCCCCGACGCCACCGCGCTACAGGCGCGCAACTGGGCAGCCGCCTGCGCCGGCTGCCACGGCCCGGCCGGCCGCGCGCCTGCGGGCAGCGTGGTGCCGGCACTCGCCGGGCGCAGCCAGTCCGAGCTGGTCCGCCAGATGCAGGACTTCCAGCAAGGCAAGCGCGAAGCCACCGTGATGCAGCAGATCGCCAAGGGCTACAGCGACCAGCAGATCGAAGCCATCGCGGGCTGGTTCGCCGCCGTGCGCTGACCCTGCAACCCGGCAAGGAGATTTCCAGATGCAACGACGTGAGTTTCTCGGCGCGCTGGCCGGCACGGCCATGTTCGGCACGCTCGGCGCGCAGGCCGCGACCCGCAAGGCAAAGGTGGTGGTGGTAGGCGGCGGCTACGGCGGCGCCACCGCCGCGCGCTACCTGCGCGAATGGAGCGCCCAGGGCATCGAGGTCACGCTGGTCGAGCCCAACGCCAGCTTTGTGTCCTGCCCGCTATCCAACCTGGTGCTCGCCGGCAGCAAGCGCATCGACGACATCACCTTGTCCTACGATGCGCTGGCAAAGCGCCACGGCGTCAAGGTCGTGCGCGACCACGTCAGCGCGATCGACGCCGCGCGCCGCGAGGTACGCCTGGCAGGTGGCGGCACGCTCGCCTACGACAAGCTGGTGCTCTCACCCGGCGTGGACGTGCTCCGCAGCGAGATCCCGGGCCTCGCCCAGCCCGGCGGCGACCAGATCCTGCACGCCTGGAAGGCCGGCCCGCAAACGGTGGGCCTGCGCCGCCAGCTGGAGGCCATGCGCGACGGCGGCACCTTCGCCATCAGCATTCCGCTGGCGCCGTATCGCTGCCCGCCTGGCCCCTATGAGCGCGCCTGCCTGGTCGCGGACTACTTCACCCGGGCCAAGCCGCGCAGCAAGGTGCTGATCCTTGACGCCAATCCCGACGTCACCTCCAAGGCCGCGCTGTTCAAGCAGGTCTGGGCCACGCGTTACCAGGGCATGGTCGAGTATCGGCCGCAGTACAACGCCGTCGATGTGGACCCTGTCACCCGCACGCTCAAGTTCGAGGTGCAGGACGACGAGCGCGCCGACGTGCTCAACCTGCTGCCGCCGCAGCGGGCCGGGGCCATCGCCGTTGCAAGCGGGCTGGCCACCGCCAACGGCCGCTGGTGCGAGGTCGATTTCCTCACCTTCGAATCCAAGGCCGCGCCCAATATCCACGTGCTCGGCGATGCCATCCAGATTGCGCCGCTGATGCCCAAGTCGGGCCATATGGCCAACCAGCATGGCAAGGTGGCGGCCGCCGCCATCGTGTCGCTGCTGGCCGGCCACGCGCCCAACCCCGAGCCGCTGTACAACAACACCTGCTACAGCTTCACCTCGGAGCGCGAAGCCATCCATGTCGCCAGCGTGCATCGCTACGATGCGGCGCAGAAGACCATGGTCACGGTGCCCGGGTCAGGCGGGCTGTCGGCAGCGCCGAACGCGCTGGAAGGCACCTATGCGCAGGCATGGGCGGATGCCATCTGGGCCGACATGCTGGGCTGAAGGCGGTCTCTCCCCCTGAGGGGAGAGGGAGAGACAGCCGTCGTCATGGCGCGCGGCTTTGGCCTGTTCGACGGCTTCGGCTATGCGAAGGGGTAAACACTATATGCGCAATTACGCATATACGAATATATTGAACGGCATGGATGAGATGGATCGCGTGTTCGAGAAAGTGTCGGGGTATTTCAGCCTGCTGGCAGAGCCCACCAGGCTGAAGATACTGCACGCCCTGTGCGATGGCGAGAAGCCGGTGGGCACCGTGGTGGAGACGGTGGGATCGTCGCAGACCAATGTGTCGCGCCATCTCACCGCGATGTACCGCGCGGGCGTGCTGTCGCGCCGCAAGGAGGCCAACCTCGTGTTCTACGCCATCGAGGACGAGAGCGTGATCGAGCTGTGCCGCACGGTCTGCGTGCAGGTCGCCAGCCGGCTGGAAGACAACGCTTTGCCAGCAAGCATGGTCGATCGCTTCATGCCGCAGGCCACCCCGGCACCGCGCCGGCGCAGCCGCTGAGCGATGCGCCGGGCGCCACGCGCCAGGGCCGCAACGCTCGCACCAAGGTTCGACGGCAGCCGTCCGCTTGCGCGGGCGCTGACCCACAACAGGTTCGCCGACGGCGCCTCTGGCGCCGCACGCGCGAGCCGGAGGAGACCGCAGTGCCGCAACAGAGCCGCCCCGGGCGCATCGTGCGTGCGCCGGAACATTTCGTCAGCGCCTCGCTGCAGCAGGACATCACGCAGCATGGCGTAGGTGCGTCCGACAGTCCTCGGCGCGACTTCCTGCGCAAGAGCTTCCTGGGCGCCGCAGCCGCGCTGGCCGCTGGCGTCGCCAGCCGGGCCCGCGCAGCGGATGGCGCTGCCGGCGACGACGCCATCCTCACCCCGCAACCCTGGGCCACCACGCTCGGCCAGCCGGTTGCCGCGCATCCCTACGGCCAGCCGTCACCGTTCGAGAAGAACCTGGTGCGCCGCGAGTCGCCAGGACTGACGCGGGTATCGGCGGCCTCGGTATCCTTTGCCCCGCTGCAAGGCTTCTTCGGCATCATCACGCCCAACGGCCTGCACTTCGAGCGGCATCATCAAGGCTGGCAAGACATCGATCCGGCCCGCCACCGCCTGATGATCAATGGCCTGGTGAAGGCGCCGCGCGTCTACACCATGGACGACCTGATGCGCCTGCCCGCGGTGTCGCGCATGCACTTCATCGAGTGCGGGGCCAATACTGGCATGGAGTGGGGCAACGTGGCGGTGCCCACGGTGCAGTACACCCACGGCATGCTGTCGTGCTGCGAGTTCACCGGCGTGCCGCTCAAGGTCCTGCTCGACGATGCCGGCGCGGACTTCAAGCGCGGGCGCTATCTGCTGGCCGAGGGCGGCGACGGTTCAGGCATGACCCGCACCATCCCGATGGCGCTGGCCGACGAGATCATCGTCGCCTGGGGCATGAACGGCGAGATGCTGCGCCCCGAAAACGGCTACCCGCTGCGGCTGGTGGTGCCCGGGGTGCAGGGCGTGTCGTGGGTCAAGTGGCTGCGCCGGCTGGAGCTCGGCGATCAGCCGTGGAACACCAAGGACGAAACCGTGCACTACGTGGACATGATGCCCGACGGCATGCTGCGCCAGTACACCTCGATCCAGGAGTGCAAGTCCGTTATCACCACGCCCTCCGGCGGGCAGCAGCTGGTGGGGCGTGGCTTCTACAACATCAGCGGGCTGGCGTGGTCCGGGCGCGGGCGCGTGAAGCGCGTCGATGTGTCCGTCGACGGCGGGCGCAACTGGCGCACAGCAAGGCTGGAAACGCCCGTGCTCTCCAAATGCCTGACGCGCTTCAACCTGGACTGGGTGTGGGATGGCTCCCCGGCGATCCTGCAGAGCCGCGCCATCGACGAGACCGGCTACGTGCAGCCCCGCCTGGCGCAGCTGCGCGCGGTGCGGGGCGCGCGCTCGATCTATCACAACAACGCCATCCAGAGCTGGCAGGTGGCGGATGGCGGCGAGGTCTCCAATGTCCACGTTGACTAACTTGCCCGGTGCCGGGCGTGCGGCAATGCTCGCCTGTGCCGCCGCGCTATGCGTGCAGGTGGCGATGGCCGCCGCCCCGGCTGACAGTGCGCGTGCCGCGCTCGGCCGCACTGCCACGCCGGCCGAGGTCAAGGCCTGGGATATCGATGTGCGCCCCGACTTCCAGGGCCTGCCCAAGGGCAGCGGCACTGTGTCGCAGGGACAAAAGATCTGGGACGGAAAATGCGCCTCGTGCCATGGCGACTTCGGTGAGTCCAACGAAGTGTTCTCGCCCATCGTCGGCGGCACCAGCGCCGAGGATATCCGGCGTGGCCGGGTGGCCTCGCTGACCGGCAACCAGCCGTACCGCACCACGCTGATGAAGGTCAGCACGGTCAGCACCCTGTGGGACTACATCCACCGTGCGATGCCGTGGAACGCGCCCCGGAGCCTGTCCGCCGACGACGTCTACGCAGTCACGGCCTACCTGCTCAACCTGGGCGATATCGTGCCGGCGGAATTCACGCTGTCGGATGGCAATATCGCCGAGGTGCAGCAAAAAATGCCGAACCGCAACGGCATGACCCTGCAACATGGCCTGTGGCCCGGGCGGGGCCGGGCGGATACGCGCAATGCGGCGTGCATGAAGGATTGCACGCCCACGGTCAGGATTGTGTCGACCATGCCGGCCTATGCCCGCGATGCCCACGGCGACCTGGCGGCGCAACAGCGCACCGTGGGGCCCACGCGCGGCTGGGCTGGCGGCGGCGCCAGCGCACCCGCGGCCGCCACCCCGGCCACACTCGGCGAGACGGCGGGTGCGAAGCTGGCCAGCCAGTACCAGTGCATGGCCTGCCACGCGACCGATCGCAAGCTGGTCGGCCCGAGCTTTGCCGAGGTCGCGCGCAAGTACCAGGGTCAGGATGCGCAGGACGCGCTCGCCCACAAGATCCGGGCGGGTGGGCAG